>JBJEIK010000321.1:0-3899 GCA_051876975.1 Candidatus Methanomethylophilaceae archaeon | reverse complement strand
GGGGCGGTGAGGTCGGACGGCCCTCTGGAGTCGGAGAGGAGACCGTTCATCTACCTGGTATTTCCCGGAATTTGAAATCCTTCACAATCAAATTGTTGTAGACCTATTGTACCTTCAATATAGTCATCGACGGGACCTTTCTATATTATCGATCAACCATCCACGATAGTTGATTGCTGATTGATGGAAAGGATCTGGATTCTGCAGGACATATTCATTCCAAGCGAAATCCAATTCGTCGTATAGGTCTTCTTCAGCTTCTTCGTCGTTACGTCCGCATGCAAATAGATCTGCTTCTTTGTTGGACAGATGAACAAAACCATCCTTGTCTATTACACGTGAAAAATAAACATCTTCGAGAAATCTGTATTCTTTCAGTTTGTTGAAGGTGATCGTATCACAGGATGATGATTGTGGGAGGTTATCGTATCTGAGGTTGTATTCGCCGCTGGCTGATTGTTTCGGCAGAGTGAATGATGATGCTTGGTTTATCTCATACATGAAATCATTCCTTTCCTAGGATAATCCTGGTCATTTGTGTATCTGTTCCGCTGTTTCATTATTATTTACGATAGGGTTGTTTGCTATGACCATTTGAATAACATGGTATTGTAACTTATGATGTGCGCTCATCAAGAATCAAATCAGGACAGATAACACTACGAAAGCAGGCAGACCTTCTTCAGGCTCTTTTCATCCTTCGATTCATTTCGGGGCCGCCTCCGGCGCCCCCTCCCGACCATCCTGAAACTCCATAGAACTGTATCTTCACTACATATCCCTCCATCTTCACACACCATCTATAGATTATCTGGATGATACTGTTCTCATAGTGATAATGTTATATAGGCGATAACGTATCCCTAATCATGGAGTACGAGGAGCTCACCCGCTGCTTCGACAGCCCGGTCAGAAGGAAAGTGCTGTCCGCTTTGGTGGACGATGGACCCATGACCCCGAGGATGCTCCTTCAGACGCTGCACTCGACGTCCCAGGCAACACTCTACCGTGCCATCTCCAGCATGGAGGCCGAGGGACTGATCAAGGTGGTGTCCGAGGAGAAGAAGAGGGCGGTAACCGAGAAGACATACGGCGTGTCCGGCAAGTACGAGGGTCTCAAGGAGGCCATCGTCAGGGACAACAACGGACAGGCCTACAGTGCTATCATCGGATGGTACATGCACCGTCTCTTCGAGGAGTTCCAGAGGTATGGCGAGCGTAAGGACATAGACATCGCCAGGGATGCCTCCGGATACTACGAGGGGAAGGTGTTCATCGACCAGGATGACCTGGAGCAGTTCTTCAAGGAGATCGGCGAGGTGTGCGAGAAGTACTCCAAGAAAGGAGAGGGTGACGGGAAGCACGGACACACCGTCGGTGTGATCGTCGCGCCTCCAGGGGAGATGAGTTGAATGGACCCTAACATGACGTACGGAGCCGCGAGGCTCACCGTGAAGATGATCGAGGATGCCGTGGCGAAGGACTCCATGGTGAACATCTCGGTCGCGGGGATCCTTCTAGTAAGCGATGATGTCACCCCGGACATGGTCAGAGACCATGTCGGATACGTCTTCGTGAATGGGATGATCCTGGCATCTCCCGAGGTGAAGGCCATCCTTCTCGACAAGGACTGTGCCGTTCCCACGATGGGGAAGAAGATCAAGGGTGCCGACCTGAGCTGATACAGGTGCTCGGCCGACATCCCAACCGGTAACCAACATCAAGAGCCATACCCGGGCCCGGTCAGGGTCCCGGGGTACCACAATCCACTTTTCATATCGAGACACTGTGAAAACACATCCATAATCACGGATTCCGTAGTGTGATTGCATTTTTCCGATGGAATCTGTGACGGTTTCTTCGAAAGGTCATAAGAACCGTTTTATTGGTGGCTACCTTTTACGGCACGGTGTTATATTGGACTACCTAGTACTCGTGGCGTTCATCCTCTACTTCGTCATAGTGCTGTGTGTGGGGTTCTTCTTTTACAAGCGCTCCCACAGCATGGAGGATTACATCCTCGGCGGACGTCAGATGAACCCCTACGTCACGGCATTGTCGGCACAGGCATCCGATATGAGCAGCTGGCTGCTCATGGGACTGCCCGGAGCCGTCATGCTCATGGGTCTCGGTGAGGCCTGGATCGGTATCGGTCTCGCCATCGGATCCTATCTGGCTTGGCTATTCGTCGCTAAGAGGCTCAGGAAACATTCGGTCGTCTCGGGTAACGCGCTAACCATGCCCGAGTTCTTCTCCAACCGTTTCAGGGACGAGAAGGGATACCTGAGGCTCATCGCCAGCATCATCATCCTGTTCTTCTTCGTCATCTACGTCGCATCCGGATTCAAGGGATGCGGAACCATCCTGACCACGATCTTCCCCGAGCTGGCGTTCAACGTCGCCATGGTCATCGGAGCGATCATCATCATCGTCTACACCTTCACCGGAGGTTACAAGGCCGTCTGCTGGACCGATTTCATCCAGGGACTCCTGATGGTCGTTGCGGTCGTCATCGTCCCCATGGCCGCCATGGGACACCTGGGCGGATGGGAGAACGTCTCCTCCTCACTGGACACCGTCGGTATCGACAACTTCCTCAACATCTTCTACGACGGCGGAACCGCACTGTCGTTCATCTCCATCGTCTCACTCCTGGCGTGGGGTCTCGGATACTTCGGAATGCCCCACATCGTCGTCAGGTTCATGTCGATCAGGAACCCCGAGGAAGTGAAGATCGCACGCAGGGTCTCCCTGGTGTGGATCGTCATCGCTCTTGCGGCTGCGATCATGATCGGAATCATCGGAAGGGCATACTACATGACCGAGTACGGTGGTGTGATCGGCGAGGGAGGATACGATCCCGAGCGCATCTTCATCACCATGGCCGGAGACATGTTCGTGCCTGTCATCGCGGGACTGCTGTATGCCGCCGTTATGGCTGCGATCATGTCCACCGCGGACTCCCAGCTTCTCGTCGCTTCCTCATCGATCACCAACGATGTCCTCGGAAAGAGCAAGAGGTTCAACTTCTCCGACAACAAGCTCATGTGGATCTCCAGGATGGTCGTCGTCGCCGTTGCCCTCATCGCACTCTGTCTCGCGATGTTCGGCGGTAACAACATCATGGGTCTCGTGTCCTATGCATGGGCCGGATTCGGAGCCGCCTTCGGTCCCCTGATGATCCTCTCCCTGTACTGGAAGAGGATGAACATCCAGGGTGCCATCGTCTCCATGATCGTCGGATTCCTCACCGTCATCCTGTGGAACACGTTCCTGTCCTCCACAGGGATCTACGAGCTCCTGCCCGGATTCATCTTCGCCTTCATCGCCGGAGTCGTCGTGTCCCTGGTGACACCCGCTCCCTCCAAGGAGATCGAGGACGAGTTCGATGCAGCTCAGGTGTACGAGGAGCCCCTCGAGAACTGATCACCTTTTAAAGACGGTGATCCCGGAACATTCCGGGACCATCGTCACCTTTCCATCCGTCACATTCTTCTATCTTCTCTTTCTTGGGTTGTCATGGCCGGGATCCAGGACTACGACACCATAACGGGCTGCTGCGAGGATGAGATGACCCTCAAGGGTTCCAGGTTCATCGGGATAATCATGCCCTGCAAGGTGGAGGAGGACATCCAGACCAATCTTGCTGTTGTGGCAAAGAAGTATCCCAATGCCACCCACTACTGCTACGCGGCGATATTCGGGGGTTCCGAGAGGAAGGAGAAGTCCAGCGACAACGGCGAACCTTCGGGCACCGCCGGGAAGCCCATGCTCATGACCCTGAGGGGTTCGGATCTCTCGGATCTGATGTGCATCGCGGTGAGATATTTCGGAGGTACCCTGTTGGGAACCGGAGGTCTCGTTCATGCCTATACCGAGACCACTAAGATCGCGTTGCA
>JBJEIK010000320.1:0-3909 GCA_051876975.1 Candidatus Methanomethylophilaceae archaeon | reverse complement strand
TCCGCCGTTGACCGATATCACCTGACCCGCCGCATCACCGACGACCATTCCGTTACCGGTGACGGTCTTCTCGATGGGGCCTTCCGACGGAACGTACTTTCCCTCGAGCTTTCCCTGGACATCGAAACCGTTCTTCTTGGCGAAAGTGTCGAAGAATCCGGACAGGTTGCCACTGGCGAACTTGGGGGAGAATCCCACACCCACATTGGCACGTCCGTCCTTGGGGATGATCCAGCTGTAGGCGCCCGGGGCGATGTCTCCGAAGAACATGTAGAGATAGGGTTCGAAATCCCCTTTGGCCTGAGCCGTGACGGCAGGGTAGGGATTCCTGTTCCTCTTCAGACCGAGGCTCTGGGCGACACGGGAACCGGGTCCATCGGCACCGATGATGGTCTTGTACTCGATGATGCCCTGGCTGGTGACCGCCTTCCCATCCTCAATTCCCTTGAAAAGGCAGTTGGTGACGAGTTCCGCACCGGAATCCTCTGCCAGTTTCATCAGATACTGGTCGAACCTGTCCCTATCGGTGGTGTATCCCTCGAAATCCAAGAGGGTCGTCCTACCCTTGGGATCGACGAGTTTGATCCCGTGGGTCTCCCTGCAACGGAGATTGGAGGGGATGTCGAACAGGGACTCGGCATCGGTGAGTGTGGGGAACATGTCCTTGATCTCCTCGAGACCGGGTATGAACTCCCCGCATCTGACGGGTACACCCACCTCAGGACGTCTCTCGAGAACCATGACACTTGCACCCGACTGGGCGGCGAACCTTGCGGCGGTACTCCCTGCAGGGCCGGAACCGACCACGAGGACATCGACCTTCGTCGTCTCAACCATGAAAATCACCTGTCGCGGCTGACGATGTAGTCTGCCAGATTGTAAAGTGAGTCCTTGTAAACGGACTCGGGAAATGAATCGATCTTGGAACGTGCGGACATGGCATATTCGCGTGCCAGATCCAGACAGCGATCCACGGCATCGGTCTTCTTGATGAGTTCCAATGCCAGAAGGACGTCTTCGGCGGTGATGTCGACCTTCTCGAAGAGCGCCTTGACCTGGGGTCCGTAGACGGAATCCTCCATGGCGTATATCACAGGCAGAGTGGGCTTACCCTCGATGAGGTCCGTTCCGACGGCCTTACCTGTGTTGTGCACATCTCCGATGACATCCAATGTGTCGTCGACGATCTGGAATGCCAGACCCATCTCGAATGCATAGTCGCCCAGTGCATCGATGAACCCCATGTCGGTACCGGCCACAGCCGCACCGGCTTTGGCAGAGGCCTCGAAGAGCTTGGCGGTCTTTCCGGAGATGATCTCGATGTAATCGTCCTGTGTGACCGAGGATGCATGCTCATAATCCTTCTGAACGAACTCACCGGCACCCATGTGGGCGGATGCATCCACGATGTAATCCACGATGGTGGAAGCATTCTTAGACAAGAGACGGAATCCGATGGCGAACATGTAGTCTCCGGCGATTATCGCCTTGCTCACAGTGTACTTCTTGTGAAGGGTCTTGCTTCCACGCCTTATCTCACTCTGGTCGTTGATGTCATCATGGACCAGTGATGCACTGTGGACGATCTCGAATGCGGCTCCGATACGGATGGGGATGTCGGAATCGGTACCGCCGCAGACATAATAGGAAAGGATGCATAAAGCCGGTCTGAGCCTTTTACCACCCGAGGAGATGACATAATGACACATCTCTGTGAGATCCGGATTATCAGGGTATTCTAGATCCTTCATCATGAGGTCGTCCACTTCATGGAGTTCCTTCTCGATGCAGGAGTGCCAAGGCTCAGTCATCGGCGCATCATCACATCGACCTACTTAATAAATTGGGTCTTGGCTAACAATACAGAATTCGTGACCAAATGTCGATCGATAACAGCGTTTTAGAATCATTTCAATGAAAACGAAGTGAGGGAAAGGGGTTTGGGAAAAGGTTTCACTCGATCTTGATCAGAGCAGTGCCGCGGCTGCGGACTCGCAGAAGTCGAAGATGAGCTGGGGGTAGACTCCCAGGACAATGACTGCCACGACGCAGATCACGATTCCGGCCAGGAAGGGCTTGGGGATCTTGATCTTGTCCGTGTTGTCTCCCTTGTCCACATACATCGCCTTGACCACTCTTGCGTAGTAGTACAGGGAGATTGCGGAGTTCAGGATGGCAACGAATGCGAGCCAGACCCACTGGGAAGTGACTCCGTCCACGCTTCCGATTGCGGAAGAGAAGAGGAAGAACTTCGAGGTGAATCCTGCGAGAGGCGGGATTCCTGCCAGTGAGAACAGGAACAGCATCATGGCGAAAGCCAGGAAGGGTGCCTTCTTGGCGAGTCCCTTGTAATCGGAGATCTTCTCACCGATTCCGGCGCAGATGAGTGCACCGACGATGAGGAACGCTCCGCCCTTCATGAACACGTGGGTGAACATGTGGAAGAGACCTGCGCTGAGAGCATACTCGTTCATGACCGACATGACGATCAGGATGTAACCAGCCTGAGCGATGGAGGAGTAGGCGAGCATCCTCTTGATGTTGTTCTGTGCGATGGCCACGACGTTTCCGATGGTCATGGTGAAGGCCGCGATGATGGCGAAGAGGTACTGGACCTCCTCACCGGCGATGGCCGCACAGGAGGATCCTGCGACGAACATGACCAGGAAGATCTGGAAGAAGACGCTCAGACCCATCTTCTTGGATCCTGTTGCCAGGAACAGGGAGACGGGTGTGGAGGCCCCCTCGTACACGTCAGGTGCCCACATGTGGAAGGGAACGGCTGCGATCTTGAATCCGTAACCGGCGATCATGGAGACCAGCGCGATTCCGAACATCAGGTTGATGCCCTCGAGCTGGGTCTGGGCGGCAATGGCCGCGATGTCGGTGGTTCCGGTGAGACCGTAGAGCATGGAGATACCGTAGATGGTCAGTGCGGTGGACATTCCACCGATGACGACGTACTTGACGGCGGCCTCGGCAGCCCTGGGGTCGTTCCTCTTCATGGAGACCATGGCGTAGGATGAGATACTGGTGAGCTCGACACCGACGAAGATGGTCAGCAGGTCGGAGGACTCTGCGACGAACATCATACCGATGGTGGCTCCGATGAGCAGAGAGTAGTACGCTCCCACATGCAGCCTGGTGGTCTCGACGCTGGCGTTGGACACCAGGACGGCGATGAACAGGACGATCTGGAAGAGCAGTATCATCAGTCCGGAGTAGGCGTTGTAGTTGACCAGGTCCAGAGCGCTTCCGACATAGTTATCGGTCAGCATAAGGACGTTGATCACAAGAGATACGATCACGAAGACGAGCGCGACTGCCCAGGTGACGGTCCTCTTCTTGGCGAGGAGGTGCACTGCGGGCAGGATGAGTGCCGCGATGACCAGGATGATCATGGGCGCGATCGCGGTAAGGTCACCGAAGATAGGTGTAAGATCCATCAGATCACCGCCAGAACAAGTGAGGATGTGTAGGGCTCGATGAAGGACAGAGCTGCGTCAGGCCACACTCCGAAGAATGCGACGAGGACGACGAGGACTGCCAGGGCGATACCCTCAGTCTTGCTGACATCATGTGCGTGTGTGAGGTCGATCTTCGTGGTCTCGGGTCCGAACAGTGTCCTCTGCATTGCCCACAGGTAGTATCCTGCGGTGAGCATGAGGGACAGCAGGCAGAACAGGATCATCCAAAGCATGTCGTTGGCCTGGATGAATTCGTAGAACGCGAAGATGAGGGGGAACTCTCCCCAGAACCCGACGAGTCCGGGCAGTCCGAGGGATGCCATGAATCCGATCATCATGAATGTGGCGTAGATGGGCATCTTGCCGGCGAGTCCTCCGAGGAGGGGGATCTCTCTGGTTCCGACCTTGTGTCCGGTCATACCGCACACCATGAACAGGATTC
>JBJEIK010000319.1:0-3916 GCA_051876975.1 Candidatus Methanomethylophilaceae archaeon | reverse complement strand
CTTGGAAACCCTCTCCCTGAACACAACCAAAGCGATGATCGTGGTTGCAACTATCTCGAAGTTGTTCAGAAGGGAGGTGGTCGCGGAGGATGTCATCGTCAGACCTGTCATCAGCAGGATAGGTGCGGCGATGTCCAGGACTATCATGGCAAGGGTGTATGGGAGGTCGGACCTGTCCAACGGTTCCTCGCTGCTCCTGTTTCCGATTGCTCTTCTAGTACATGACACGAGGAGCAGTCCGATCCCGGCACCCAGATAGAGAAGTGATGCCATCATTGTCGGAGACACCTCCCCCAGGAGTATCTTGGAGAACGGTGTGCTTATAGCATACAATGCGGCCGCGGCTATGGCGAATCCTGTGGCCTTGAGAACCTTGGTGCGGGTTTCCTTTTCCATTCGATCCCGCTGCAGATATATGGCAGTGAAGGATAAAATAGCATTTGTGAAGGATTTCCGAAGTTTGTGCACCGTATGTTATGTTTTGGGAAAAGGTGTTAAAGGGTGTTTGGATGGCCGGGATCACTCCTCGGCCAGCTGTTTCCAGCAGTTCTCGATGAGCTGTGTCTCCTGACGGATGACCTCGTCCCTGAGTATGATCTGCTCGATGGCCTTGGAGATCTGGACGTCGGTGGATGCGGGCGATGTTCCGCCGTAGGAGTTCCTCCTCTCGACGCACTTGACGACGGGAAGGATGTCGTAGACGTCCTCCTCGATCCTGTCCGAGAACTCCCTGAGCTCATCCAGGGTCATGTCCTCCAGGTTCCTTCCGGATTCGATGCTGTGCCTGACGGCGGCTCCGACGATACCGTGCGCCTCGCGGAAGGGGACACCCTTGGTGACGAGGTAGTCGGCCAGGTCGGTGGCGTTGATCTGTCCCCTGCTGGTGACCTCCAGCATCCTCTCCTTGCGGAATGCGGATGTGGAGATGACCTTGGACATGATCGTGCAGCATGATATCACCGTCTCCATGCTCTCCATGACGGGTTTCTTGTCCTCCTGAAGGTCACGGTTGTATGTCAGGGGGAGTCCCTTGGTCATGGTGATCATGGTCATCAGGGAACCGATGACCGATCCGGTCTTTCCCCTGACGAGCTCGGCGATGTCCGGGTTCTTCTTCTGGGGCATGATGGAGGAACCGGTGGTGTACCTGTCGTCCATCTCCACGAATCCGAACTCCTGTGACGACCAGAGGACGAGTTCCTCGCAGAGGGAGGAGAGGTGGACCGCGGTCTGAGCGGCACAATACGCCAGTTCGGTGACGAAGTCCCTGTCGGAGACGGAATCCATCGAGTTCTCGGTGGGCTCCCTGAATCCGAGAGCCTGTGCGGTCATGGTCCTGTCGATCGGATATGTCGTTCCGGCGAGTGCCGCCGCACCGAGGGGACATTTGTCCATCCTCCTGAACGCGTCGAGGAACCTGTCGGCGTCCCTGGAGAACTTGAAGGCGTGGGCCAGCATGTGCTGGGCGAGGGTCACGGGCTGTGCGTGCTGCATGTGGGTGAATCCCGGCATCACGGTGTCCCCGTTCTCCTCGGCCACCTTCACCAGGCTCATCATCAGCTGGTTGACGGCCTCGGCGGCCTTCAGGGCATCATCCCTGAGGTACATCCTGAAGTCGGTGGCCACCTGGTCGTTCCTGCTCCTTCCGGTGTGGAGTTTGCCTCCGGCCGGGCCGATCCTGCTGGTCAGGGTGAACTCGACGTTGGTGTGGATGTCCTCCTGGGAGTAGTCCAGCTCGAACTCGCCCTTCCTGACCTCGTCCAGGATGACCTTCAGGCCCTCGATGATGCTGTCCGCATCCTCTCCGGGTATGATGCCGCACTTCTTCAGCATCCTCACATGGGCTAGGGATCCCATGACGTCGTAGAACGCCAGATGGGAATCCACATCCAGGGAGGATGTGAAGGCGAGCGTGGAGTCATCCATTCCGACTGCGAACCTTCCCGACCAGAGTGCCTGCTGCAAGGTGATCACTTCTTCTTGACGGCGTGGGCCTTCGCAGCGGTCCTTCCGGGGAGTCCCCAGACGTAGATGAATCCGGTTGCGGAGTTGTGGTCGAAGACATCTCCTTCGGCGTAGGTGCTGAGTCCGGTGTCGTACAGGGAGTAGGGTGACTTCCTTCCGACGACGGTGGCGTTGCCCTTGAAGAGCTTGACCCTCACGGTACCGGTGACGTACTCCTGGGTGGAGTCGATGAAGGCGCACAGGGGCTCGCGGATTCCGCTGAACCAGAGTCCGTCGTAGACCATCTGGCTGTACTTCTGCTCGATGGTCCTCTTGAACTCGATGACGTCCCTGGACAGGGTCATGGCCTCGAGGGCCTGGTGGGCCTTGATCAGGGTGACGGCTGCGGGACACTCGTAGGTCTCGCGGCTCTTGATACCGACGAGACGGTCCTCGACGTGGTCGATCCTTCCGACACCGTTCTCTCCGGCGATCTTGTCCAGCTTCTCGATGAGCTTGACACCGTCCATCTTCTTTCCGTTGAGTGCGATGGGGATTCCCTTCTCGAACTTGATCTCCACATAGGTGGGCTCATCGGGGGCCTCGGAGGGGTCCTTGGTGAGTTCCCAGACGTCCGCAGGGGGCTCCTCCCAGGGGTCCTCGAGGATTCCGCACTCGCAGGATGCTCCCCACAGGTTCTCATCCCTGGAGTAGGGGCTCTCCTTCTTGACGATGATCTCGATGCCGTGCTCCTTGGCGTACTCGATCTCCTCCTCTCTGGTGGTGACCCATTCCCTCATGGGTGCGATGATCTGGAGGTTGGGGTCCTGTGAGACGATTCCCACATCGAACCTGACCTGGTCGTTTCCCTTGGCGGTGCATCCGTGGGCGATGTACTTGGCGCCCTCGGCCTTCGCGACCTCGACGAGCTTCTTGGCGATCAGGGGTCTGGCGATGGATGTGCTCAGGGGGTAGACGTTCTGGTACAGGGCGTTGGCCTTCAGGGAGGGCCAGACGTAGTCCTCGACGAACTCGTCGGTGGCGTCGATGAAATCGGATTTGATCGCTCCGTTCCTGATGGCGCGTGCGACGATGTCGTCCTTGCTGGGGTTCTGACCGACGTTGATCGCGATCGCGATGACGTCCACGTTGTATTTCTCCTGGAGCCAGTGGATGGCAACGGATGTGTCGAGTCCTCCGGAGTATGCCAGGACAACCTTGTCCCTCGCTCCGTCCTTCTTAGATGCGTCTTTCTTCTTGCAAGATGCCATGTTATCGACCCTGCCAGAATCTTGTTGTTTATTATGGTTGCCAGTGCACGTGTGCGCGTGCGGACGGCCGCAGATTCGGATAGTGCAATGGTGAACATGTGGTGTCCAGGGGGACACAGGCCCCGAATGACTGTATCGGAGCTCGGAAATACCTCGTAACCGCATCGGAACGAGTGGGAAAACCAAGGGATACACACTGTCATCTTGACCACAAGGGGGTCTGTGCGACGCCAATTCTGTTCACACGTATACGGAGGCTGTTTTTCGTGTCTGAAATGGAACAATACACTTATTAACGCTATTCCGATGGTCGGGAACACACAAGGAGCGCAAGCCCATGACAAGAATAGGAATCATAGGAGGGACAGGATACACCGGCGGAGAGCTGGCGCGTATCCTCTGCACACACCCGGACGTCGAGATAGCGGCGATGACGTCGCGTCAGAACGCGGGCCTTAGGGTTCAGGATGTGCACTCCTACCTCAGGGGCTACGTGGACCTGGAGTTCACCGAGAAGATCTCCGACACCAAGGATCTGGACCTCGTGTTCGTCGCAACGCCCCACGGTGTCGCGATGAAGGAGATCCCCGCTCTGGTCGAGCAGGGCATCAAGGCCATCGACCTCTCCGGAGACTACCGTCTGCATGATGTGTCGGTCTATGAGAAGTGGTACGGGCACGAGCATACCGATGTGGAGAACC
>JBJEIK010000318.1:0-3929 GCA_051876975.1 Candidatus Methanomethylophilaceae archaeon | reverse complement strand
CAGGGAGGACCTGAACGTGCTTGCCACGGGTTCATTCCGTACCGCGGAGGATGTGTTGAGATGGTTCCAGGACAGATTTGCGAGATCCTGAACATATTGTCCGAGGATTACAACCAGGGAGCATACCCCGGAAGGAACTCCGAGGGACTGAATCCTGAATGGCCATGCGACCCCTTCCATGTGCTGATCGCAACGATCCTATCTCAGAGGACCAAGGACGACAACACTAGGAAGGCCTCTGACAATCTTTTCCACAAGTACGATTCCATAGAGGAGATCGCGGAGGCGGATCCGGACGAGGTCGCACAACTGATCCGTCCGGCAGGGTTCCCCAAGCAGAAGGGGAAGGCGATTGTGGATTGCTGCAGGATGCTCAGGGACGAGTATGACTGCAAGGTGCCCGAGGATACCGAGGAGATGATGAAGCTCCCGATGGTCGGCAGGAAGACCGCCGCGTGCGTAAGGTCCTATGCGATGGACATACCGTCCGTGTGTGTCGATACGCATGTGCACAGGATCTCCAACCTGATGGGACTGGTGGATACGAAGACGCCCGAGCAGACCGAGTTCGCTCTGATGGAGATCGCGCCCAGGGAAAGATGGTCTGACATCAACAGATATCTGGTGAGGCACGGACAGGTCGTGTGCATCCCGAACCATCCCAGATGCGACAGATGCAAGGTCTCGGGATATTGCCGTCATTACCTCGATGGAAGGAATTGACCATCCACCCTCGATGTCAAATCCGTTCTCAGATGATCGTCGATCTCCTCAGCTTCGATCCTTTCCGATTCCCTGAAGATGCGGTTGATCTCTTCGGAATCCATTGCCGGAGGTATGTTCTCCACTTCCCTCGGTTCGATCATGCTGAATGCATAGAGGGGGAGATGGACGATGCCGTTGTCCTCCGTGAGAACGTTCCCTATCATGACCTTGAAACCATCCCTGTTGTCGATCTTCTGCTCCATCAGGGTTTTCAGTGATTTTGCACGCTTGTTCATCCCGGACTTGACCTCTATGAGGTCTATCCTGTTGTTTCTGCTCATTACGAAATCAATCTCCAGGGTGCTGTTCTTTTTGGAGTAGTAGAACGGTTTGTATCCTTTCTTCAGGATGTCAGACAGTATCGCATTCTCCATTATCGCTCCGTGGTTGATGTATGGATCCCCTATGGCCACTGCCGCAGGGTCCACATCCTCCATGAGGTGTATGAGGATGCCCGTGTCGGTCATATACACTTTGAAACTGTCCTCATCCACCCTTTCCGACAGAGGGAGGACGGGTTCTGTGACGTTGTGGCAGCGGTAGATCAATCCCGCGTTCTCCAACCAATCGAGTGAACTGCCGTACACCTTCTTCCCAACGTTCTTCCTTTTCTCCACCAGGGAGTATGTGAACTCCTTCTTCTCCCTGGATAGTTGTACGGGGACGGAATCCATGCACGCATTGATCTTCGTGCGACCCGTCTTCGTCGAATAGCGGCCCGCATCCTCCTTCAGGATGGTGATTATCTCATCCAGGGCCTTGGAAACCTTGGTGTAGTCCTTCGTCTCGGAGTAGATCCTGACCGCTTCAGGCATCCCTCCGACAACGATGAATCTCCTGTAGTGGTCGATGAACACTCTGTTGAAGAATTCGTCCACTGCGACATGGTTCCGGATGTTTCCCTCGATCATCTCTATGAGTTCCTTGTCTAAGCCCATGGCCCACAGGTATTCCTCGAAGTCAAGCGGGTGCATGCGTTCTATGTTGACGTATCCCAGCGGTGAGATCCTCCCATCGTCATCGTCCAGATTGACACCGAGGAACGATCCCAATGCAATGATGTCGACCTTCCTGCTCAACGACAGCGGTTTGAGAGCGGAATACGCGTTGGGACAATCCTGGATCTCATCCAGTATTATGACGGATTCACCTTCTATGAGGCCGACCTTCTCTGAGAACGACAGCTTAGGGATGAGATCATCGTATTCCAGGGATCCGTCGAACAGCTGTTTCTTCTCGGGGTTTGTCTCGAAGTTGATGTAGATGTAACTGTGATAGTGTGTCTTCGCGAATTCCAAAGCGGAATATGTCTTCCCGATCTGACGGCAGCCTGTCAGGATCAGTGGTTTGTGGTTCGGATCGTCCTTCCACTCTTCCATTCTCTTTGTGATCTTCCGCTCCATGGTCTCCAGATGGATCGCAGGATATTTATCAATTTTTATGGGGGGAACTTCTTGATTAAAATCAATTTTTTCATGGGGAACTTCTTGATTAAAATCAATTTTTATGGGGGGTAAAAATTGATATAATCTTGCTCAACAGTCTGTATCCGCATCTGCATCGCCCCGACCCTTCGTTTCCATTCCCATATTTTAAGTGAGGATGCAGGATACCCTCCTCTGATGCACGAGGTATCGGTGGTAACCAGCCTGGTCGACGCGGTGATCGCGGAACTGGGGAAGTACAAGGTGGAGAAGGTCAACAGCGTCACCGCGGTCATAGGTGACCTCACGAATCTCGGTGAGGAGCAGATGGCCTTCGCCTACGAGATAGTCACCAGAGGGACCATACTGGAGGGATCCGAGTTCATCGTGGAGCACGAGCCCATAGAGCTCAGATGCGATTCATGCGGGTACTGGGGGCCGGCCAAGGTCCTAACCGACCCGGATTTCGACACCCATTCCGTGCCTGTAATGGCCTGCCCCGAGTGCGGGGGCCATGTCCAGGTGACGAAGGGTCAGTCATGCACGGTCAGGTGCATGGATATCGAGGAGGCAGATTGATGTTCAAATATAGAGACGAGGAGACTGCGAAGAAGATCCTCAACGGGATCCGCGACATGGACCTCCATGTGAAGTTCATGCACATCTGCGGTACGCATCAGGACACCATCGTCCGTTTCGGTCTGGAGGAGATGCTCAACGACGTGGGGGTGGAGATCGCCCAGGGGCCCGGATGCCCCGTGTGTGTGACCACCAGCCACGAGATCGCCGATGCAATCACCCTCGCCAGGAACGGTGTGACGGTCACGGCGTTCGGGGACATGATGAGGGTTCCCACCACCATCGGTTCCCTGTTCCAGGCCAAGGCCGATGGAGCGGATGTGAGGATAGTCTACTCCATCGACGATGCAGTCGCCATGGCGAAGGAGCAGCCCGACAAGCCCCTCGTGTTCGTGGGTGTGGGATTCGAGACCACAGCCCCGTCCACCTGTGTGCCGCTGCACAAGGACGACTGTCCCGAGAACTTCAGCGTCTACAGCTGCCACAGGATCTGCCCGCCCATTCTGGACACCATATTCAGTCTCGGAGAGACGCATCTCGACGGTCTGATCCAGCCCGGACACGTGGCCGTCATCACCGGAACAGGTATGTTCCACGAGTTCTCCAAGACCCATGCTGTTCCTCAGGTGATCGCCGGTTTCGAGCCCCTGGACATCCTGATGTCCTGCTACATGCTCTGCAAGCAGATCAGGGACGGAAGGGCGGAGGTCGAGAACGAGTACACCCGTCTCGTGAGGCCCGAGGGCAATCCCAAGGCGATGGAGCTCATGGATGACACGTTCACCCCCGTGGACCGCTCCTGGAGGGGATTCCCCGTGATCCCCAAGAGCGCACTGGCCCTGAAGCCCAAGTTCCAGGACCATGATGCCACCAAGGTCCACGAGGACATCCTGAAGCTCACCCCCGAGGTGGAGGCCGAGGCCAAGGGATGCAAGTGCGGAGACGTCCTCAGGGGATTGATAAGGTCGGAGCAGTGCCCCATGTTCGGGAAGGTCTGCAAGCCGATGAACCCCATGGGACCCTGCATGGTGTCAGCCGAGGGTAACTGCAGCATAGCCTACAGGCTCGGATCGAAGAGGCTCTGACATGACGATGAAACTGAAGACGGAGACGGTCCTCAGCAAGAGGATCCTGATAGTGACCAACGATTCCACCGTGTTC
>JBJEIK010000317.1:0-3965 GCA_051876975.1 Candidatus Methanomethylophilaceae archaeon | reverse complement strand
ACATACATCGTCCTGAGGGATCTTGGCGAACATGGGGTCCGTGTTGTCCCTCCACTCGATATAGTTGAGGTCTTCTCCGTCGCTCTCCACGACGGGTTTGCTGACGGGGGCCTCGTCCCCTTTCTTTGTTTCTTCTTTCCTATTGAGTTTCAACATTATCTGTTCACCATCTGACCTTCTTGTTGTAGTGGCTTCTGATGAGTGATGCGGCGACGAAGAACACCAGGACCACGAGCATCAGCACGCATGCGGTTCCGTACTGGAGCTCGGTTGTTCCGGGCATATCCATCGCGAGGTGGTACAGGTGCAGGGGCAGGGCCATGACCGAGTCGAAGATGCTTCCTGCCAGAGCGGGCTGGAACAGAACCGCTGCGGTCAGCATGATCGGTGCGGTCTCTCCTGCTGCACGTCCTATGGAGAGGATGGCTCCTGTGATGATTCCTCCCATGGCTGCGGGGATGACCACCTTGTAGATGGTCTTCCATTTGCTGGCTCCCATTGCACGGGATGCCTCACGGAGGTCCGGGGGAACCGACCTGAGGGCCTCCTCGGTGGTACGGATGATGACGGGCAGGATCATGAAAGCCAATGTGATCCATCCTCCGATCATACTGAATCCGAGTCCGAGGGATGTTACCAGAAGGACGCTTCCGAACATTCCGAACACGATGGACGGGGTTCCGTTCAGGAGATCTATCGCTTCCCTGATGATGCGGGTGGACTTGGTGTCCTTGGAGTACTCCGAGAGGTAAACACCTGTAAGTATTCCGATGGGGAATGCTATGAGTGCCGTACCGGCTATGAGCTCGAGTGTTCCGACGATCGCGGGGTAGATTCCACCACTCCTTCCACCGTTGGTGGGTCCGGTTGTCAGGAATTCCCAGTTGATGGCGGGAAGTCCCTTGATCACTATGTATCCCACGATAATGGCCAGCAGGAGTATGACGAATCCCATGACGCAGATCATCATGCCGTTCGCCATCTTGTCGACGGTGGTCGAGTTGAGCTTCGAGTACACCTTGGATCCGGCGAAGACGGCGGCGGCCACGATGATTCCGGCCACTATGGACATACCATCACCTGTGAACAGGGTTCCCATCATGTAGACGAACACGAAGATCAGCACATAGGCTCCGATCCTCATGATGTTGCCCTTGTTCTTGGTGATGAATCCATCATCGTTCCTGGGGATGAGCTGCTCCCTTCCGAACAGTTTGTAGGCGAGTGATGATTTGGGATCGTAGTCTCCGGTCTTGCGCTTCGCGTTCTTGACGACGTAGCGGGAGCACATGTTGATGATGAGCACCATGACCATGAGCACGACTCCGAGCAGGAACAGTGCGGACTGGCTGACGGATCCTGCAACGGATTCGGGAAGCTGCGATGCGATCGTTCCGGTGAGCGTACTGACTATGGAGAAGATGTTCCAGATCGGGTCGGGGATCATCGGTGTGTTACCTGTGACCATCATAACCGCCATGGTCTCTCCGATCGCCCTTCCGACTCCCAGGATGATCGCAGAGGATATTCCCGAGATGGCTGCCGGAACTATGACCTTGATGATTGTCTCCCATCTTGTGGCACCCATTGCCCTGGATGCCTCCCTGTACGATCTGGGAACTGCGTGGATGGCATCCTCGGAGACCGATATGATGGTCGGGAGTGCCATGATTCCCAGTACGAGGGAACCGGCCAACCAGGAGCTTCCGAACAGGAGCTGATCGGGGAACAGGCTTCTGAGGAAGGGCAGGATCACCATGAGTCCGAAGAATCCGTACACGACAGAGGGGATTCCAGAGAGGACCTCACAGATGGGCTTCATTATGTTACGGAACTTCGACGGTGCGATTTCCGAGATGTAGATGGCTGCTACGAGACCGATGGGGACCGCGAAGACCATGGCCCCGAGGGTGACGAGCAGTGTTCCGAGGATCAGGGACAGCGCCCCGTACTCCCCGGAAGAGGGTTTCCAGGACTCCCCGAAGAAGAAGTCCCAGAGGTTGATGTTTGCGATCGCGGTCCCGCTGTTCACAAGTGTGAAGATGATGATCAGCGAAATGATCAGTACGGTCAATGATGAGACCGCGATCAGGACATACTTCATCAGTATGTCGTTATCTTTCTTCGAACGTTTGAGGCCGTACTGATTCGTTTCCATGACGGTTCTCCTCAGAGTGTTTCGAGCTGTCCGATACTGATGTATCCGATCGTTCCCTCAGCAGACTGAACGAGTCCGATGACTCCACCTGTGGAGTTCTGGGTGTTGCAGTTGCCTGTGAGTGTCCAGGAGGAATCGGTTGCCTTCATGGCGTTCTCGAAGCACTCCCTGGTTCCGGATCCATCCTCACGGGTGATGACTCCGATGGCCTTGTCAGGTCCACCGACCTCGTTCCAGTTCGTGATCTTTCCGCTGAAGATGTCTGCGACCTGCTGGGATGTGAGGGCGTTGACACCGCTGATGTTGGCGATGATTGCGACTCCGTCGCGTCCGATGTTCACGGGGACGAGGTTGCCCTCGTACGTGGATCCCATGTCCCTGGAGAGCATTCCGATGTCGAAGATTCCAGCATCGGTGGACTTCTCTCCGACTCCGGATCCTCCACCGGAGACGGTGATGTTCATGTAGGGGTACTTTGCCATGTATGCCTGGGCCAGTTTGGTCATGGTCTCGTTGATGGATGTGGATCCACCGCAGGCGATAGTGGTCTTTCCGTTCTTGTCGGGTGCCTGGTATGTGGTGTACTCGGAAGCTGAGATCTTGACGAACTCGTCACCGAGGATCTCCTGTCCCTCGGAGCTGGTGATCCAGTTGAGGAAGCAAGCGACGTTTCCGGTGGGCTCGCCTTTGGTGACGAGAACGAGGTTCCTCTGGATGGAGTAGGTTCCGTTGAGGACGTTGCTCTCGGAAGCAGTGATTCCGTTGTAGTCGACTGCGTGGGGTCCGGTGACCTTCTCTCCGGAGAGGGCTCCGAGCTGTCCGATACTGATGTATCCGATGGTTCCCATGGTGGTCTGGACGAGTCCGATGACTCCTCCGGTGGAGTTCTGGGTGTTACAGTCAGCCTTGAGTGTCCAGGAGGAATCGGTTGCCTTCATGGCGTTCTCGAAGCACTCCCTGGTTCCGGATCCATCCTCACGGGTGATGACTCCGATGGCCTTGTCAGGTCCACCGACCTCGTTCCAGTTCGTGATCTTTCCGCTGAAGATGTCTGCGACCTGCTGGGATGTGAGGGCGTTGACACCGCTGATGTTGGCGATGATTGCGACTCCGTCGCGTCCGATGTTCACGGGGACGAGGTTGCCCTCGTACGTGGATCCCATGTCCCTGGAGAGCATTCCGATGTCGAAGATTCCAGCATCGGTGGACTTCTCTCCGACTCCGGATCCTCCACCGGAGACGGTGATGTTCATGTAGGGGTACTTTGCCATGTATGCCTGGGCCAGTTTGGTCATGGTCTCGTTGATGGATGTGGATCCACCGCAGGCGATAGTGGTCTTTCCGTTCTCAGCAGGAGCGGTGAAAGAAGTGTATTTGGACTCGTCGAGCTTGACGAACTCCTTTCCGAGGATTTCCTGTCCCTCGGCACTGGTGATCCAGTTGAGGAAGCATGCGACGTTTCCGGTGGGCTCGCCTTTGGTGACGAGAACCAGGTTTCTCTGGATGGAGTAGGTTCCGTTCAGGACATTGTCCTCACTGGGCACAACTCCATCATATTTGATGGCGTGCGCCGTGCTACTGTCATCGCTTCCATCGTTACCGAGGAACATGTATGCTCCGACTCCGGCTACGAGGAGTACGACGACCGCTGCTACGGCTATGATCTTGTTATCCAAGGTTTTTGCACCTCGGTATGAGAGTAGTTGAACTCTGTGTATATAGTTGCTCGAAATATTATATAATTCAATCAATATCAATATAGATATTATGTATTGATATATATTATAATTATTAGTAAGTATAGATC
>JBJEIK010000316.1:0-3969 GCA_051876975.1 Candidatus Methanomethylophilaceae archaeon | reverse complement strand
AATCACCAACGCCGGAACATTCCTGCCCGGAGATACCAGAACGGCCGTGGAGATGGACCGCCCGCCGATACACTACCGCAACGGCTGTCTGATGAACGCATTGTACAAAATGGGTTTCGTGGAGACTGCAGGAGGGGGGATAATGCGCATGTGCATGTCACAGGCAGAACGCGGATTCCCGATGCCCGATTACAGATCGGACGGGTTGGGTGTGGAACTGACCATCCATGGAAAGAGTCCGACAGGACCGTATTCCGAGATACTCAGAAGGAATCCGGAACTCAGTGCCCTGGAGATCGTGGACCTGGATTATGTTAGGATGGGCAGGACGATTCCGAAGTTGGATGAGAGATCACTTGAATCCAAGGGACTCGTCAGAAGGACCGCCGAAGAACTGATGCTCGCTGATCCCGAGATACTCTCTAGAAAGACGGCCAATTATGCGGGGGTGAAGGCGATACGTCCGATGATCATCGAGATCATTGGACGGAGTGGCGAATCCACTAAGAAGGAGTTGTTCGACGCCATATCATCATCCATTGATGGGGACACGAAGAAGATCTACAACGATGTTACCAACGCCCTGTCCTCATTGAGGAAGGAAGGTGTGATCGAGAACATAGGCACCAACAGGCTGCCGGTGTACCGTATGAAAGCGCATGGGCACGAATAATCGACTCCACCAACCTTTATTATAAAAGAGCAGTTGCGCACACGAAGGCATTAACATGAAAGGCACGAAAGCACTGGTAACCATGCTCGACAAGAAAGGCGTCGACACGATGTTCGGATACCCCGGCGGAAGCGTCATCCCCATCTACGACGAACTCTACGACTCCAGCATCAGGCACATCCTCGTACGTCACGAGCAGTGCGCAGCCCACATGGCAGACGGTTATGCACGCGCCAGCGGACGCCCCGGAGTATGTCTAGCAACAAGCGGTCCCGGAGCGACCAACCTCATCACAGGGGTCGCCACCGCATACGCGGACTCCGTCCCGATGCTCGCACTGACCGGACAGGTCGGTACGGGATCCCTTGGACTCGGAGCCTTCCAGGAGGTGGACGCCTACAGCCTCCTCATGCCGATCACGAAACACAACTTCCGTGTCCTGGACTCCAACAGGCTCCCCCACGCCATAACCGAGGCATGGGACATCTGCCAGATGGGCAGGCCGGGACCCGTCCACATCGATCTTCCCGTGGACCAGATGAAGTCCGAGGTCGACGTCTCCTATCTGGATGAGGAGTACGGGGTCAAACCCATCCCCGAGGACCTCTCCGGGATCGACCAGGCCATCAGATGGATCAAAGAGGCGAAGAAGCCCATCATCCTCGTCGGAGGCGGAGCGATTAACGCATGCAGGGAGGTCAGGGAACTGGCTAACCTGCTCCGCGCACCGGTGGACGTAACCCTCATGGGAATGGGTATCATCCCCTCATCCTACGACCTGAACATGGGTCCCCTCGGAATGCACGGCAGGATGGCATCCAAGATCGCGATGAACGAGGCCGACCTGGTCATCTCCGTGGGAAGCAGGTTCTCCGACAGGACCTGGAGCGTCAAGAGCCGCATGCAGGACATGGACGGCAGGATCATCCACATCGACATCGATGCCACCGAGTTCGGGAAGCACAAGTTCCGCAACTGCGTGAACCTCCAGGGAGATGCCCGCAGGGCGGTCAGGATGCTCGTGGAGGGCCTGAAGGGATACGTTCCCAACAAGGCATGGACCGACAGGGGACTCGAACTCAGGAGGAGGTGCACATGCAACCTGGACCTGAACGCCGCCCCCATCCTGCCCCAGAAGGTCATGTTCGAGCTGAACAGGATAATCAAGGACGACACCATCGTCACCACCGACGTGGGCCAGAACCAGATGTGGGCCATGCACCACCTCAACTTCGAGCACCCCCGCCAGCTCCTCTCCTCGGGTACATTCGGTACCATGGGATTCGGACTGCCCGCGGCGATCGGTGCCAAGGCTGCCAAGCCCGAATCCGATGTGGTCGCCATCACAGGGGACGGTGGATTCCAGATGGTCATGCAGGAGGTCGCCACATCCCTGGCGGAGGACCTGCCCGTCACGATCGTCCTGCTCAACAACGGTGTCCTCGGAATGGTCAGGCAGTGGCAGAAACTGTTCTGGAACGAGAGGTACAGCGAGACCACCCTGGACGCAACACCCGACTTCGTCAAGATGGCCGAGGCCTTCGGAGCCAAGGGAATCCTCGTGGAGAAGCCCGGTGAGATCGGAGATGCACTGAAAGAGGCCATGGACTGCGGAAGGACCTGCCTGGTGGAGGTCAGGGTGGATGTCAACGAGGACATCCTGCCCATGCTCCCGGCGGACCCCAACGCCGCCGCCGTCCAGGGACGCTGCCCGTTCTGAGGCGATATGATGGACGCCGATGCACTGGAAAGGTCGGTGCTTGAGAGGATCGTACCATCAAAGGAGGAGATCCTGTCGATATCCGAGAGGGCCGCCAGGCTGAAGAGCATGGTGCAGGACTACATCCTGGACCGTGGCATCGACATAGACATCATGTTCGCCGGATCGTTCTCCAAGGGGACCTTCCTGTCGAACCCCGACCTGGACCTCTTCCTGATGTTCCCGGAATCCGTTCCGAAGAAGGAGCTGGAGAGGATCGGACTCCAGGCGGGGGAGGACATCCTCCACGGTGAGCGCATGTTCTCAGAGCATCCCTACACCAGAGGGGTGTTCGAGGGCCTCGACGTGGACATGGTCCCGTGCTACCACCTCACAACCACGGACAAGCTTCAGAGCGCCGTGGACAGGACACCGTTCCACACCGCATACATCTGCAGGACCCTGACCTCCGAACAGAAGGACCAGGTGCGTCTGCTGAAGAAATTCATGAAGGGTATCGGGACCTACGGCGCGGAACAGGACTCCAGGGGGTTCTCCGGATACCTGTGCGAAGTTCTCGTTGTGAAATACGGATCCTTCCGCGGAGTGCTCGGAGGGGCACAGTCCTGGAGGGAGGGGACGGTGATAGAAGTGGAAGGTCGCGGACCCGCCATGAAGGCACCGCTGGTGGTGTACGATCCCGTGGACCCCCGCAGGAACATGGCATCATCCGTCCATATCGACACGATGTGCCTGTTCATCGCCGCCGCGGCGGCATATCTGAAACACCCGGACGAGAGGTTCTTCTTCACACCCGCGAGGGAGGCACTGTCCGCAGGGGAACTCGGATCCGTGGCATCCATGCACGGCTCCAGACTGCTGTCCGTGGTGTTCGACAGACCGGATGTCATAGAGGACAGCCTCTACTCCCAGCTTTGGAAGACGCAGATCGCCATCGGCAAGAGGCTGGATGAGTTCTCGTTCGGGGTCCTGCGTGCAACCCACAGCATGAATGATTCGAAGATGACCGTGGTGTTCGAACTGGAGAGGGACACCCTGCCCAGGACACGCAAGCACCACGGACCGCCGGTGTGGGTGAACTCATCGGAGAACTTCCTGTCCAGATGGGAGGGCAACCCATACGGCGAACCGTTCATCGAGGACGGTAGGTGGACGGTGATAGCGGAAAGACCCTACACCAAGGCGGATGAGATGGTCCGCGGCGAAGCGTCCATGTCCGGAGCCGGGAAGAACCTGGATGTCGGAACGATGGAGGTCTACGACCACGACCGCACACTGGAGTGCGTGAACCCCCTTCTGATCACCAAACTGCTCGTTCCGAGGATGCCCTGGGAGTGACCGGAAGGCCGCTCCCTTCGCACACGATTTTATAGGAATTCGACGTTAGACCGTTCAGTGGGCCTATGGGCTAGCTTGGTATACTTGTGGCTTTGGGAGCCATTGACCCCGGTTCAAATCCGGGTAGGCCCACTCATCTTTTGTCCAGACAGTTGGATTTTGAAGTTATTGTTTTCCGATTTGTGCCGACTTTTGGTGGTTGGACCCACGCATAGGGAAGGTTTCTTGACGAGTCCTT
>JBJEIK010000315.1:0-3992 GCA_051876975.1 Candidatus Methanomethylophilaceae archaeon | reverse complement strand
TTCTCAAGTGGAGGATAAAAAATCCGTTCGACGGTTGTAGATTAAGGTTTCGATGGATGGACGGGTGAACCACCAAAAACACTGATAAATAAACATTAATATTGAATTCAATTAGACAAATGTCTAATTGAGCATTCAATTACTGTTGTTTTGTACATAACAATCCTTCACAGGGGGTTCACAGCCGTGACCGTGAAGTGGTTGTTGGTGAATCCGTACGCATAGTATCTGGATCCGTGGAGGACCTTCCTCTGTACGTTCTCGATCACCCGTATCTCGCTGAAGCCGGCCTTCTCCAGCATGCGGATGTCGTCCTTGGGGCGGACGGCATCTGAAGACCACAAATCCATCTCTGCATCGGAGCTCTCATGGACCTTCTCCAGATGCCTTCTGTCCCTTTTGGCGAAGTATGCCGACACCCTGTTCCTGAAGGGCGTCGACAGGAGGTCATGGAACCAGTCCCCGTCAGTGTATGCGATCCTGCATCCGGGTTTCAGGACCCTGAACCATTCGGAAATGGCCTTCTCCGGGTCGGGGACTGTCCAGAGCATGTAATCGCTCACAACCGCATCGAATGACGAATCGTCGAAGTCGAGATCGAGGGCGTTCCCCCAGCGGAAGTCTATGTCCAGGTTGTTCGCGGACGCATTAGCCCTAGCGAACTCGATCATCCTGTCGGAGATGTCCACTGACGTCATCCTGTGGCCGAGGTCGGCCAGCTGCATGGACACTATCCCGGGTCCGCAGCCCACATCGAGGATGTTCAGGGGTTCCGTTCCGAGTATCGATGAGAAGTGGTCCTGCCATGCTCTGCGTTCCCTAAGGTCGTTGTATCCTTTGACCACGAAATCGTTGTATTCGGTAGAGCGGATGTCCCAATGCATCCTGATGGGGTCCATGTGGGGTCATCGAATGCATACTGATAATTATATTCGTAATACCGCGGCTCAGATCCCCAGATCTATGCTCAATACCGAGAGTTTCTCGAAGAAGAGCTTCAGTTCCCCTATCTTCTCCACATCGTATGCATCGAGGAGGTCCCATAGCTCTGCCGTGTCCATCAGCGATGAGACGACCACAATCACACGTCCCCCGGGCAGAAGGTGTTCAGGCGCACCCTTCAACAGTTCGGGCAGCGGCCCCAGTCCGTCCTCTCCTCCGGACCACGCCTTCGCCAGGAGCCCCTCCTCGTCCACGGGCAGATACGGGAGGTTGAAGAGGATCCTGTCGAAGCGTCCCTCTATGGCGGAATAGACGTCGGTCTCCCTGACATCGATGTCGACACCGTTGGCCTCGGCGTTTCTCTTGGTAAGGTCCACGGCCTTGGGATTGATGTCCCCGCACATGACCTCGCATCCGTTCTTCGCACAATGGATCGAGACCACGCCGGACCCGCAACCGATCTCCAGTATGTGCTGGCCCGGACCCACGTCCAATGACTCAATGAAGAGTATGCTGTCATCCGATGGCGGATACACATCGGCGTCTTCCATAATGGTCAGCGAAGGGTCGTACTCCATTCTCTCATCCTGAGGGCCGTATGATGGACAGGATAGTTAGTCGTTTCCCGTCATATGGCGATCAGCACGGTTCCGACCACGAGCAGTATCAGTCCCACCCAGGACTTCCTGGACATCCTCTCTCTGAGGATGATGGTCGCGAATATCACGGTGAAGAGTATGCTGAGCTTGTCAATCGGTACGACGACGGATGCAGGCCCGCTCTGGAGGGCGTTGTAGAAGCACAACCATGATGCTCCCGTGGCGATACCGGACAACACCAGGAACATCCCGTTGTGCCTCCCTATGTTCTTCACCTGTCTCTGGGTTCCCTGCATGAAGACGATTGCCCAGGCCATCACGAGAACCACTGTGGTGCGGATGGCCGTTCCCAGGTTCGATTCCACGCCCTCGATCCCGACCTTCCCCAGTATGGATGTCAATGCCGCGAACACAGCGGACAGGACGGCGTACATCAGCCAAGATAACCTGACATCCTTGGATTGGTCCACATCCTTCCTCTCGATCATCATCATGGTACCCAGGAACATCAGGACCATTCCGATGAGGGAGTGTCCGGTGAACCCCTCGCCCAGGAAGATGAATGCCAGGGCCATGGTCAGTATGGTACTGCTCTTGTCTATGGGGGCGACCTTGTTCACATCACCCATCTGTATGGCGCGGAAGTAGCACAGCCACGATGCTCCGGTGGCAAGTCCGGAGAGGATGAGGAACAGGAGCGTCCTTCCGGATATGTCTCCGATGGTATCCTGGGATCCCACGAGGAGTACGACCATCCATGCCATGATCAGGACCACGATCGTCCTTATCGCAGTGGCCAGGTTCGAGTCTATGTCTTTGATGCCGATCTTCGCCAGAATGGATGTGAGTCCCGCGAACACGGCGGAAAGCAATGCGAAGATCAGCCAAGTCTCCATATATTCCCTTGGCAAGGGATTGGATAAAACAGTTTTGGACCTACCATGTGTGTTTCACGTGATTCATGGCAGATCCGTTGTTTCCGGTAATCATTCGAGCAAGGGGATCTTCTTGACGATTCCGAGTCCCCTCCACTTGTCCTCGAATCCCAGGTACGAGAATCCGTTGAGGAAGTACACGGCAAGGGCTGCGAGTATGTAGAGGATGTGGTAGTCGACCAGGGGATTGTCGGATGGAGGTACACACAGTGTGTACATCAGGGCCATCATGATGACCATCCCGATCGTGCTCAGTTTGGATGCGATTCCCAACATGAGGCACACTCCAACGGCGATCAGCCCGAACATCAGCAGGAAGTCCACGATCGCATTGCCTGCGAGTGCGTGCCACATGCCCTCGAACGGTCCGCTCACCAGCTGGGAGAGATAGTACTCCGTCGGGGAACCGCCGTTGATTATGGCCGCCTCGGATGTGGTCAGCATGCCGAGTCCGAGGAGTTTGTCGAAGAATGCCCATACGAACATGAAACCGAGGACGATGCGGACGAGTCCGAGCATCAGATGTCCTCTGCCCTCATTGGTTGACAGGTCAATCATGAACATGTTATGTTTCTACATGATATTTAATGAATATCGATAGGTTTCCCTTCACGTCTCGTATATTTGGAGAACTCCGACCTTGCCAATCCCATCATCATGGCACCTCCTATGATCTCGGATATCAACAGACTGTAGTAGATCGCATCCATGGAAACCATGCTGGCGAAGTAGAGGAATCCCATGATTATCAGGTTCCTGAGGAATGCCGAGATCATAGAATATTGGGCCATGCGGAGGGTCTGCAGTATCGCGGACCCTATGTCCACGAAGCCCATGCACACCACAATCGGGGCGTAGATCCTCAGGACATGGGCGAATTCCGATCTGTACTCCGCCATGGAAGGGGAATATGTGAATGGGATGACGCACCACTCGGAGAACACGAACAGAAGTATTGCTATTATGCTCATGCTTCCGAAGCTGATCTTCAGAGCATAGCGGCATCCCTCTGCCGCTTTATCCATATCTTTCTGTCCCAAGGCGGCGGAGCAGACAGGTATCATCGCCGCACTCACGGCCATGGATATCACGCATGCCAACGAGACGAACCTCCAGGGAATGTTGTAGAACATCGATCCGGCCACTCCTCCGCAGGCTATGACGAAGATCCTCTGTAACAGGGACATGAGGCTGATGAGGATGGATTCCGTGGCACGTGGGATCCCCACGTAGAGGACGTCCCACATCTCCCCCGTCTTGAACCTGAATCCCTTGAAGGATAGGGTCAGATGCTGTTTCCTTCCGAGGTAAAGGGAGAGTCCGATGCATGTGGATACGACAGTCGATAGTCCCGTGGCCCACCCTGCCCCGCTGAGGCCGAGTCCTGCACCATAGATCAGAAGCGGGTCCAAGATCATGTTGACAACTGCCGAGGACGAGAGCATGATCATCGACCTCTTGGCCGCGCCCTCGGGTCTGAGGATCCCCGACAACACCTCATCCATGATGATGAAAG
>JBJEIK010000314.1:0-4013 GCA_051876975.1 Candidatus Methanomethylophilaceae archaeon | reverse complement strand
ATCGGAGTCCTCCATCCTCTCGTGGAGGTACATGAATCCGCCGCATTCGGCGATACACGGGAGTCCTGCCTTGACCTTGGATCTGATGTCCTCCAGCATGGATCTGTTGGATTCCAGCTCGTCGGCGTGGAGCTCGGGGTATCCTCCCGAGAGGACTATGCCGTCCACATCCGGCAGTCTTCCATCGGACATGGGCGAGAACTCGACGATCTCCGCACCGCATCTCCTGAGGAGCTCGATGTTGTCCTCGTATGTGAAGCAGAACGTCTCGTCGGCGGCGACACCGATCCTGACCGGGCCGTCCACCTTCTTCACCTCGGGGACGGAGTATTCCAGGTCGGGTGCGGATGAAGCCATCTCCAGGAGCATGTCGATGTCCAGCGATCCCTCGAGGATCTCCGCCAGCTGGTTGAGCTTGTCCTTCAGCTCGGCGATCCCCGACGGGAGCACCAGTCCGAGGTGCCTGCTCTCCAGGACCAGGTGGCTTACCTTCGGGACGTATCCGATGGCCTTCAGACCCATGGCCTCCACCTCCGGCTTGAGCATGTCGAAGACCTTCTGCGACATCTGGTTGAATATCACGCCCTTGATGTTGTTCTCCCTGAACGTGCAGAACCCCTTCAATGTCGCAAGCGTGGACACGCTCGCACCGCGGCTGTTGATCAGCAGGATGGTCGGAGCCTTCAGTTTCAGCGAGACGTCGCATGATGATGCCTCGGTCCCGGCGATGGTGGTTCCGTCGTAGTATCCCATCACACCCTCGATCACGGATATGTCGTTCTCCTCCGCGGTCCTGGCGAACAGGTATCTCAGGGTGTCCTCCCCGACGAAGTATGCATCGAGGTTCTTGGACCTGGTTCCGATGACCCTGCTGTGGAACATCGGGTCGATGTAGTCCGGTCCGCACTTGAACGAGGCGACCTTCAGTCCCCTGTTGACGAGTGCCTGGAGGATCCCGCAGGTGATCAGTGTCTTCCCGGAACCGCTGGCGGGAGCGGCTATGAGGAACCTGGGAAGGCTCATCTGCCCCTCACCACTGCGATGTACACCGGGTTCTGGGCGGTCATGAGGTGGTATCTTCCCAGATGCCTCGCCCTGGAGACGTTGATGTTGGTGATATCCTCCTCGATGAGGTTCAGTTCCTTTATCACCTGGAACGTCTCGGACATGGTCTCTATCGTCACGGAGTTGATCACGATCCTCGTCTGGGGGTTCTTGGCGAGGATGCATTGGATGATCTGCTTCAGGTTGCCCGACGATCCGCCGATGAAGGCATGCGTGGGTGCGGGGAGGTCGTCCAACGCCTCCGGTGCAAGTCCCTGGATGACCTCGATGTTGGGGGTCTTGAACTTCTTCTTGTTGATCTCGATGAGATTGGCCGCATCGTCCTCCTTCTCCACGGCGTAGACCTTGCCGCGGAAAGCGGCCAGGGCCATCTCCACGGAGACGGATCCTGTGCCTGCTCCAACATCGTAAACGATGGAGTCGGGCCTGAGCTTCAGCTTCGCAACAGACAACGCTCTGACCTCGCTCTTGGTCATCGGCGCATCCCCTCTGACGAAGTCCTCGTCGGGGATGCTCAGCGGGTACGTGTCATCCGCATGTTCGTTTACTATGAGTGCCACGCAGAGTGAACCGAACTCCTGGTCCAGAAGTTCCGACGGAGTTCCGGTGAAGATCTTCTCCGAGGGCATGCCGAAGTCCTGTCCCACCGTGACGGTCACGTCCATGCTGTAGTCGAAGAGCTGTCTGCACATGGTCTGCACGGACTCCTCTCCGGAGAGGAGTGTGAACACCTTGCGGTGCGTGGAGCATATTCCGATGATGTTGGCGTCCCTGCCGTGGGCGCTCGTGAGATATGCATCGTCCCATGAGGTCTCCGCCTTGGAGCACAGATACACCAGTGAGGATATCCCGCTCTCCACGTCCACATCGTAAACTTCCCTGTTAATGGCGGACAGGAGCTTCTTGGCACCGCTGTAGAATCCCACATCACCTGACATGAGTATCGCGGCCCTCCTGTACTGCTGGTTCTTCCCAAGGTATCCGAGGACGTCGTCGGGCATGTATCCGCAGTAGGTGTCCTTGCCGCGGGTGTCCACGGAATCCAGCATCCTCCTCGCACCGATGACGATGTCCGCATCCGCTATCCTGCGTGCGGCGCTGATGGTGAGTCCCTCTCCGCCCACACCTATCCCGATGAGGGTTATGGACCTCCTGCCCTGGGGTTCGGGTATATCCTCGGTGTGTTCGAGCCCCAGTCTGTCCTCCAGCAGTCTGACCACATCGTCGTACTCGAGACCGGTGTCGTCGGGCTTCCTGACGAGGACTATCCTGACTCCGGCCCTCCTGGCGGCACGTACCTTCTCCTCGAATCCGCCGACGGTTCCGGAGTCCTTCGTCACCATGTACGATGCTCCGATGTCCCTGAGTGTGGCGTAGTTGGTCTCCTCGGAGAACGGTCCCTGGGCGCAGATCAGGTTCCTGCCCTCGAATCCGTATTGGGAGCAGCGGGTGATCGAGGAAACGGTGGAGAGCACCCTGGCGGTGACCCTCTCCTTGTAGTCGGGGATCTGGGTGTAGAGGTCGATGTCGTTGGATCCCGTGGCGGCGAGGATCTTTCCTTCCGTTGTCTTCAGATAGTCCACGGCATCCTGCACGCTGTCCACGGTGATGACGTCGGAGTCGATGTCCACCTCCGCCGCGGACCTCTTGAGCCTGATGTATTCCGCACCGGCCTTCTCGCATCCCTCGCGGATGTGCTTGGAGACGGTGGTGGCGTAGGGATGGGTGGCATCCACGACTAGTTCGTACATGCTCTCGCGGATCACCTGTGCGATGCCGTCGGATCCTCCGCAGCTGCCGACCTTCACGTCGATGTTGTCGTCCCTCTCCATGACCTCCGCACCGTACTCGGTGGCGACCCTCACATGGACCATGACACCGCGGGAGGCGAGCCAGCGGGCAAGTGTCCTTCCTTCTGTTGTTCCTGAGAAGATGAAAACGTCCTTCATGTCAAACGAACCTCGGTGTCATATCGATCCTGCTGATTGCGACGGTCATACCGTCATGTGCCGTCTTCCTGCGTATCAGCGTACCGCCGGCGACGATAACCGCCGAACGCTCGCAGACGCAGTCCACGGATGTCACGCTGGTGACGAAACTAGACCTGGAGAAATCCCCCTCCAGGGAATTAAGCTCTTCTGAGGTGTGGAACACCGCGGGGACCTTCAGACGGCTGGCTAGGTCCAGGATTGCCTTCTCGTCCTTCTTCAGATCGATGCTGGACACGGCCCTGACCCTCTCCGGTGCGATGCCGTCTTCCTCCAGTATCCCTGTGATGTAGTCGAGCATCTTCTGCGGGTCGGTGTCCCTCTTGCATCCCACTCCGACCACGATGTCCATGGGCACCAGGCGCATGGTCCTGTCGAACGGTTCCTTCGAGACATCGGTCGAGATGCTCACCCCGAACTCACCCGTATCCGCCTCCACTATCCCGTCGGGGAGTTCACCTGTCACGGGCAGGTCGCTGGTGAATCCCACGAACCTCCCGTCCAGGACCCTTGCGGACACGTCCTTGGCGATCTTCAGACCCATTATCCTGAGGTCGTTCGCCACTGCGAAGGTGTCCACGGAGAACTTCCCGTTGATGTCGGTGGCAGTGGTTATCACCGCTTCGGAATCCATGCGGGACGCTATCCTTTCGGTGAGCTTGTTGCATCCTCCTATGTGTCCGGATAGGAGGGCGATCGTGTAGTGGGCGTGCTCGTCCATACAGACGACCGCAGGGTCCACGTCCTTGCTCTTGATGTATGGTGCGATGTAACGGACCGCGATCCCGAGGGCCCCGATGTAGACGATGGCATCGCATACCTCGAACGCCTTCCCGGTCCACTCCTTGGTGGTGCCCTCTATCTTCTGTATGCCGAGTGTGTCGGATGTCGTCTTGCAGAACAGTGTGACGTCATCCTCGGGAAGGGCCTCCTTCAGTCTGAGTGCGGTCCTGCATCCGT
>JBJEIK010000313.1:0-4020 GCA_051876975.1 Candidatus Methanomethylophilaceae archaeon | reverse complement strand
CTAACACCCCCACATTTACTTCAAAAAGGCCGTATTTACGGGTTTCCGTTCTGGTTTCGTCATTTTACGAAGCCGAAACGTCAGTTTTAAATCCATTCCCGACAGAATCACTACTCAGAGTCTGCGAGTGAGGCCAACACCCTTTGGGGAGTACCAGCAGCGCAAACCCTGAAACGAAGGAAGTGACACGTATGGGAAAAATTGCAGATGCAAAGGCTAAGAGGAAAGAGAGGAAGGCTGCCAGAGAGCAGAGACACGAAGCCAGGGAAAAAGCCGGCTCCGCATAAGGCTCCCTAAGTTTTCCACTCATCCCCCTAACCCTTTCCCCCGCCTCCGGGCGGGGTCTAACCCTTCTGAAAAAACAAAACGATCCGTCACAAACGGATCCTATGAAGAAAGATTGGGCCGGCCGAAGCCGACCCTTTGAAGTTTCACTGCTCGATCAGGATCAGGACGTTTCCGACCTGGATGGTCTGAACGGCCTTTCCGTCTAGCATCAGGCGCTTGTCGAGCTCGAAGAACTCTGCACCGACGGAGACCTTCTCACCGTCGACGTCGATCTCCACGGCACCGTTCGAGAGCTGGGCGGCGACATCGGCCACGGACATGGCGTTGATACCGGCGACGATGGCCTTGGCCTGTGCCTTGAACGCGGGTCCGAGCTTGGCGTGGACGGGCTTGACACCGACGACCTCCTCGGTCAGCTTGGCCTCGGGTGCGATCCTCAGCTCCTTCGCCTTGGTGGTCTCCACGATGTCGTCCTTGGCGGACTCCAGCTTGGATGCGTCGGCACCCACGAGCTCGATCAGGGACAGCTCGGCGTTGAGTGCGACCTTGTTCTCGCTCTTCCATGCGCGGATCGCCGCGAGGACATCCTTCAGGACCTCTCCGGCATCCTCTGCGGCATCGTCGGTGAACAGGGGTGCGGGCCATGCGGTGAGATGGATGCTCCTGCATCCGTCGATGGCCTTGAAGTGCTCCTGGTAGACGTCCTCGGTCACATGGGGCATGAAGGGTGCGAGCATCTTGATGCTTCCAAGGAAGACGTTGTACAGAGTCCACTTGACCGCATCGTCGCTCCTGGCCTTGACCATTTCGACGTAGTTGTCGGCGAACTCGTGCCAGATGAATCCCTCGACCTCCTTCATGGCCTTGTCGAACTCGTACTGCTCGAGGTGGGCGGTGACCGATGCAAGGACCTTGGAGTACCTGCTGACGATCCACCTGTCGGATGTCCTCAGTGCGGGCTGCTCCTTGGGGACGTCCTTGAAGAACCTGCTCACGAACTGACCGAGGTTGAAGACCTTGTTGCACAGTTTCCTTCCGCGGATAACGTCCTTCTCCCTGAATGCATGGTCGATTCCGAGGGAACATGTGGCCGCGTAGTACCTGAGCGCGTCGGCCCCGTAGTTCTGGAGGATCGGGATGGGGTCGATGACGTTTCCGATGGATGAGTGCATGGGGGTTCCGTCGGGGGCCATGATGAATCCGTGGATCATGATGTTCTCCCAGGGGATGGACTCCTCGATCTGCTCCGCCCTGAGGATGGAGTAGAACGCCCAGGTCCTGATGATGTCGTGGGATTGGGGCCTGAGGGTCATGGGGAACAGCTTCTTGTGCATCTCCTCGTCCCTTCCCCAGAAGGTGTTGTAAAGGGAGGATCCGGATGAATCCATCCATGTGTCGAAGACATCGGTGCATCCGATCAGCTTTCCGCCGCACTTGGGACATCTCTCCACGGGGGGAGCATCCAGTGTGGGGTCGACGTAGCACTGCTCCTCCGTGGCGCAGACCGCGTGTCCGCACTCCTCGCACTCCCAGATGGGGATGGGGGTGGCGAACACCCTCTGCCTGCTGAGAACCCAGTCCCACTCCAGGGAGTTGGTCCAATCCTCGAGCCTGATCTTCATGAACTCGGGGAACCAGTTGATCTCCTCCGCCCTCTTGAGGATGGCGTCCTTGAAGGTGGTGGTCTTGAGGAACCACTGGGGGACCTGCAGGAACTCGATGGGTGTGTGGCACCTCCAGCAGATGGAGACCTGCTGGGGGTTGTCCTCCTGCTTGACGAGGATGCCTGCGGCGCGGAGGTCCTCGATGGATGCCTCCCTTGCCTCCAGAACGGTCATTCCCGCGTACTTTCCGGCGAGCTCGGTCATCCTTCCGGCCTCGTCGATCCCCTTCTCCATCTCGAAGTGGTACTTCATGACCCACTCGAGGTCGTCCTTGTCACCGATGGTGCAGATCATGACGTTTCCGGTTCCGTAGTCCAGCTGGACCTTGGGGTCGGAGATGACCTTGACCCTCCTTCCGAACAGGGGGGTGATGAGCTCCTTGCCGACCAGGTGGGCCTTCTCCTTGTCGTCGGGATGTACCGCGACGGCCTTGCAGGTGCACAGGAGCTCGGGCCTGGTGGTGGCGATGAGCATGTAATCGTCGGCATCGGAGTCGGCGACCTGGAACTTGATGTAGTTGAGCTTGTTGACGTTGTCTCTGTACTCGACCTCGGCATCGGCGAGGGCGGTCATGCATCCGGGACACCAGTTGACCGGGAAGTTGGCCTTGTAGACGAGTCCCCTGTTGAACAGGTTGACGAAGGACAGCTGGGTGATCCTCCTGTAGTAGGGGGCGTCGGTCTGGTAGTAGATGCTGGGGTCCATGGACTCTCCGAGCATCTCGAAGTCCTTGGTCATCTGCTCGATGAAGCCGTTGGCGTACTCCTCGCAGAGCCTCCTGTACTCCTGCCTGGGGGTGTCCAGCTTCGTGATGTGGTGCTTCTTCTCGACCTTGACCTCGATGGGGGTACCGTTGACATCGAAACAGAGGGGGAAGAACACGTTGTAGCCGCTCATCCTCCTGAAACGGGCCGCGAAGTCGATCAGGGAGTATCCGGTGGCGTGTCCGAGGTGGAGGGGACCGGATGTGTACCTGGGGGGATTGTCGATGCTGTACACCGGCTTGTCGGAGTCGGGGTCGAAGCGGTAGACCGCATCGTTCCTCCACATCTCCTGCCAGCGTTTCTCTATGGAAGCTGAATCGTATTGTGCCATGGCTAACGGGTGCGTGTAGTTTAAGAACCTATATATACCAATCGCGCACGCGCGCGGATACGGGAATCGCTGCCCGAAGAGAGGAGGGATCGGACCGATGTGCTGATCGGACCCGGATCCTTCTCCGGACCATCGGAACAACATACCCAGACATGCCATTCGAGGGTATTTTCCATTTATAAAGGGTGGCTAAATCTGAAAAGTTGGAAGGGCAAAAAGTGGCTAAATCTGAAAAGTTGAAACCCCGTTTTCCGCACGGATCTGAAAAGTCCAAGACCTCTGAGAACACCTCTGAGAGAACATCTGCCTGTGGATCAGCATCATATTTATACATCTAAATCTATCGATATGACCAATGAAGGACTTCAAAAAGTACTCGGACATCATGAAGGCCCTGTCGGACCCGAACAGACTGGCGATCATGGACATGCTGTCGGAGAAGGAACTCTGCGCATGCAAGATACTCGAAGCGTTGAGAATCTCACAGCCCACCCTCTCCCACCACATGAAGTACCTGTGCGACACAGGTCTGGTGAACAGCCGCAAGGTCGAGAAGTGGACATACTACAAACTGAACACGGATGTGTTGGAGGATCTGAGGGGGTTCCTCTCGGACCTGCATGCGGCAGCCGTTCCGGTGGATCCGGAGACGATCAAATCCGACGTCAGGGATTACTACGGAAAGGAGCTGAAGAGCAAGGACGACCTGAAGACCAGCGCGTGCTGCTGTTCCGGAAGCATGTCGCAGGAGGTCAAAGCCGCACTTTCTTTGATCGATGACGAGATCCTCGACAGGTTCTACGGCTGCGGATCCCCCATACCCCCGCTCCTGGAAGGGATGACCGTCCTAGACCTGGGATGCGGTACCGGGAGGGACGTCTACATCGCATCGAAGCTCGTGGGTCAGACCGGACGTGTGATCGGAGTGGACATGACCCCTGAGCAGCTGGAGGTGGCCAGGAGGCACATCGAC
>JBJEIK010000312.1:0-4042 GCA_051876975.1 Candidatus Methanomethylophilaceae archaeon | reverse complement strand
ATACGGAAGAATGGCGATACGAAGGAGACAGTCATAGACCTCCCGCCCGTGCAGACATACGAGTACAGCTTCCAGTCCAATCTGACCGAGATATCCACCATGGTCTACGGTTACAGGAACAACTTCTGCATGGACCTCGGGAACACCCTAAGGATCAACGTCAGCTTCGAGCGCATCAATCCCCAGCCGTACAGTGACGACAGCAAGGACCCGAACCTCTGGTCCAACGGCAAGTGGTACAGGTACTTGGAGAGCTGTCTGGACTACTGGCAGAACAACGCCGTGGATGTGGAGAACCCTTCCGTGCAGGCGGGCGGTGCCAGATTCGAGTTCGTCCCCGATGACCTCGAACTGTTCCCCGTGCAGGGGTACAACGTGTTCGTCATCGGCAACCTGAACATGACATACAAGACCGTCCAGACAATGGCGTTCACATTGCCGATGGTCGCTTCCCGTATGATCGGAGAGGCGGAGCCCTTGGAGAAGATCGAGCTCACCCTGTATTCCACAGCGTATGGTTCCGCATCAGGTATGACCACGTCCTACTTCGTACCCAAAGGATACAATGTCATGGTGCCCTCGCTTCCTGACGAGTGGGTGGAGATCGACATCCAGCCCGGACTGGTGTTCGTCGGATGGACCGACCCTCAGGGTAACATGTACAATGCAGGCACATTGCACGCATGGACCACTCCCACGACTCTCACAGCCGTCTGGAAGGGTGCATTGGCTGTGTACGCCTATTACACTCCGGATTGTGTCGAGACGGACATCCCGCTTCAGGTTCCGATAGGTGCCACCCTCGCCAGAGCCTTCATCGTCGGAGGCGGAGGAGGAGCGGGAGGAGCATCCAACAAGACCGCCGCCAACCACGTCTATTTCACCGGAGGAGGCGGAGGAGCGGGAGAAGCACTGGAACTGCCCGAACGTGAGGTCCTGCCCTATTCCGGAGGATCGGGGAACATACTGACACTCCATGTGGGAGCAGGCGGAGCAGGCGGTCACAACGCCACCGCAGGACAGGGCAGTTCGGATGGAAAGGATGGGTCGTCCTCGTACATCTACATCTCGTCCTACTCCAACGGGTCGGAGATCAGTAAGTTCCTGTGGGGTGCGGAGGCCAGAGGAGGTCAGGGCGGAACGGCCGCTGAGACCTATGGCAACACGGGCGGAACGGCAGGTAAGCTGTACTACGCAGGAGGAGAACACATCGACAGGATCAACGGAGGCGACGGATCCACTGCATCGCCCAATATCCTCGGGAACGTCGGTAAGGGAGGAAAGGGATATATGGACGAAGGCAACATCACCGGGGCCCAACATCCCAATCAGGGTGGAAACGGAGGCGGAGCATCCGCTTACAGATACAGGTTCCGTGATGACAAAGGGGTATGGCACCCGTCTGTCACCGGCACATACTACGAGTCCAAGGGAGGGAACGGATACGACCAGATCGACGACACCTACGCCACCGATGGAAAGCTGGGCGGAGGGGGAGGCTCGGGTAAGTCCGAGACCCAATACGCCGGAAGCGGTGGTGACGGAGCCGTCGTGATAGTGTTCTATGCGTGATAACATGGTCGAGGAATACGGCAAGTTGAGGCTCAAGGACCCGAATTCGGGCAATGAGTTCAGTTTCGGTACCATCACAGGCATCCAGGAGTCATTCCAGAAGTCGGGATCGACGTTCCCGCTGGTGGCGATGTCCGCAGAGAACACCATCGTTATCGACACGAAGACCGCCAAGGTCATCTCAGTCAGTTTCCTGCGCAAACAGCCCGAGAACGTCAACGATTCAAGCTCCGATACGACCAGATGGTCCAACGCCACATGGTTCGACACCATCTCCAAGTGCGTGAACCGTTGGCAGTGCAGGACCGACGGGTACAGATTGACCTATGTCCCCACTGCGGACAATCCATATATCGCACCCATCGACGAGAACGGCTATCTGAGGAACTTCACAGCCAGGTTCGTGTCGGGAAGTCCCACGAAACTCAAGGGCTCCTTCGAGTTCCACGTGGGGACCATGTACGTGGGGTCTCAGATGCCCTCCAACAACGAGGAATCCAGGGCCCAGAAGGATTTCCAGATCGCCCTGTACGACAAGAAGGGCTCGACACCACCGTATATCCTGCTCGGAGAGAAGGTTAACTGCGTGGAATCCTACACCATCCACGGCGGACCCGAGGCTCCCTTCGAGTATGTGACCATGAAGATACCGAAAAAGGAGCTGAAACAGGTCGCTCCGGGCCTTTTCGAGGGCGAGGATGCGGGAATCATCCCCGGAATGAACAGATTGACCATCTCCGCCATCGGAACATCCACCATGACGGTCACAAAGGTCAAGCTGAGCAACGATTCCTACACCATCACAGCCTATTGTGAGGCCGAACGCATCAGGGGATACACCCTGACGTCGGGAGGACAGCTCACTCCTGCCTCTTGGATCAACAAGATCCTGTCGGGAGGCGAGTACGGAGGCCTGAGATTCAGTGGAAGCACCCTCGTGGCCAACTATGACACCGCTCTGAGTAACCTTGTCGGAGAGATAGAGTTCAAAAAGGGTACGAATGTGTGGTACATCCTCCAAGTATGCGCCATGTGCGTCCGTGCGAGGGTCTTCTTCGCCGACAACAAAGCGTATGTCATCGATTATTGCAAGGGATCGTCCACATACCCCAGATATGAGACGAAGATAGACCTCCACCCGCCCTCGGGAAACGCGATGTATTCCGGTGCGACCCTCGGAAACGTCGATCTAGGCGATGAAGGCGTCGATACCATCGCGAACTCGGTCAGTATCAGCTGTACGACCCCTCAGATGAAGGATGGGGCCTATGTGACCGACGAACATGGCAATACGCTATTCACAGCCTTCAACTATTACACATATTCCGATGGGAATAGTGTAAATACGTTCAAGGAACGTGCCGCGAACACCATGTACCTGTCCGAATTGAAGCAGAACGACCCCAACAACATGCCTGAGACCAAACCAGACGACTCCGAGGGGGAGGGAAGCGGTACCGAGGGAGAGGAAGAGGAGAAGAAGGAGGTCAAACTGTACTTCCAGGCCGAGTACTTCGCCAAACACCTCATCGCATACCGTTCGGAGCCCCAGCAGACGGTGGAGTTCACTCTGAAGGAGATGCGCAGTGTCAACAACGTGCCCACATGGAAGCCCTACTTCGGTCCTGCGTCCACCGCAGGGCAGATCTACGACGATGTGAATGATGTGGATGTCACCAATCTGTCCGCAGTCGACAAGTCCACGCCTGTTTATCAGAAACTCGCCCTGTCCACCTACTCCAGATCATATCCCGAAGGTAAATCGACGTACACATGGGGTGTCCTGAGCACCATCGACCTGTCGTCCAACACCAGTCAGATCACCACCAGCCTCGGTAACGTGAAATGAGCAGGACGATCATGATGAACCTCACGGGACAGAGATACGGAAGACTGACCGTACTGTCCCGTGCTCCCAACCAGGGGAGGAAGGTATGCTGGAGATGTGTCTGTGACTGCGGGAACATGAGGGATGTACAGACATACAACCTAGTATTCGGACTGACGAGATCATGCGGATGCTATCGGAAGGAGAGGGCATCAGAGGTGCATGGGAAGATTTAAGCGATATCAACCGCCTTATAAACTCTCCCACCAATGTAGATTCATGACAATGGTCTATAGATTATTCGATAAGGCTACCCGTGCCATCACGAGTGATAAGAAAAGCTATGGGGGGCAGGTGTTCGATGCCAACACGACCACAATCCATTTCCAGATCCTGAACAAAGGAGAGGATTGGGACTTCACATCCGATGGCTACAGGCCCTTCATCGTGTTCAACGTCTACGACCAGTATGGCAACCCCTATGTCTATGGGACCGACTCCTCCCCAATGTTCTCGGGATACGAGTTCACCATCCCCTATGAGATCACCTCTCAACTGAAATCCGCAAGGGCCGAGTACCAGCTGTGGTTCGTGAAGGCGGGGGTCGCCGATGGATTTAACGGCACCAACCAGGGCCTTCTG
>JBJEIK010000311.1:0-4132 GCA_051876975.1 Candidatus Methanomethylophilaceae archaeon | reverse complement strand
TCTCGTCGAGTCCGTCGCGTCCGTAGACCACCAGGGCGTTCCTGACGCCCATCTTCTGCAGGACCTCGGCCATGGGTCTGACCATCGACTCCGCGTACACTCCGGAAAGCTGGTTCCTGGCGAATGCGGGGTTCGTCAGGGGTCCGAGGATGTTGAACACGGTCCTGATCCCGATCTCCTTCCTGACGGGTGCCACGTACTTCATCGATGTGTGGTACTTCTGGGCGAACATGAAGCAGAATCCGCACTTGTCCAGGACCTCCGCGGACTGCTCCGGCTCCAGGTCGAGTCTGGCCCCCAGGGCCTCGAGGACATCGGCGGCACCGCACTTGCTGCTGGCCGCCCTGTTCCCATGCTTGGCGACGGGGACGCCGCAGGATGCGACGACGAAGGACGACGTGGTCGAGATGTTGAAGGATCCGGACCTGTCCCCTCCTGTTCCGACGATCTCCAACGCATCTCCGTGGTCGCCGGGGAGTTTCAGTGCATGGTTCCTCATCTCCATGGCGGAACCCGCGATCTCGTCCACGGTCTCGCCCTTTGTGGCAAGGGCCGTGAGGTAACATGATATGGTCACCGGGGTGCACTCCCCGTTCATGATGGAGTCCATGACGCTGGCGGACTCCTCGAAGCTCAGATTCTCCCTGTGGGAGAGTTTCACTACTGCCTCTGATATGGATGTCATATCCTCACCTCCATGAAGTTGGCTATGATGGTCCTCCCCTCGGGGGTGAGGACGGATTCTGGGTGGAACTGGAGACCGAAGACCTTCCTCTCCTGGTCCTCAACCGCCATTATGTCCCCGCTGTCGGTGACGGATGTTACCTTCAGCTGGGGAGGGATGGTCTTGGGGTCCGCCGCGAGGGAATGGTACCTTGCGACGACTGTCCTGGGTCCCATGCCCCTGAACAGAGGGCTATCGTTGTCCAGGGAGACCTCAGAGCTCTTTCCGTGCATCAGCTTCTCGGCGTAGGTGACGGTGGCCCCGTATGCTACGCAGATGGCCTGATGTCCGAGGCACACTCCGAGTATGGGGATCCTCCCTGTGGCCTTCCTCACCAGGTCCACGCAGATACCTGCATCCTCGGGCTTCCCGGGCCCGGGAGAGATGACTATCCTGTCAGGGTTGAGTTCGATTATCTGCTCGGGTGTGAGCTCGTCGTTCCTGACGACCCTGATGTCCGGGTCCAGGGAACCTATGAGCTGGTACAGGTTATAGGAGAAGCTGTCGTAGTTGTCCACCAAGAGGGTGCTCATTCCAATCCCTCCGAAGCTGTCCTGACGGCCTCGGTCACAGCCTTGGCCTTGTTTATGCACTCCCTGTACTCGTTGGCAGGTATGCTGTCGGCCACGATCCCTGCTCCGGACCTGACGAAGACCTTACCCTTCTTCCTGTAGGCGATCCTGATCGCGATGCAGGTGTCCATGTTGCCGGTCAGATCTATGTATCCGATGGCACCGCCGTAGATCCCGCGCTTGCAGTCCTCGAGTTCGTCGATGATCTGACAGGCCCTGAGTTTGGGAGCCCCCGACAGTGTTCCGGCCGGAAGCACGGCCTCGATGGCATCCACGGCATCCTTGTCATCCCTGATCTCGCCGCGGACGGTGGAACCGATGTGCATCACATGGGAGAACCTCTCGATCTCCATGTACTTCTCCACCTCGACGGTGCCGAACTTGGAGATCTTCCCGATGTCGTTCCTTCCCAGGTCCACCAGCATGTTGTGCTCCGCGAGCTCTTTCTCGTCGGAGAGGAGCTCCTTCTCGAGCCTCTTATCCTCCTCGTCGGTCTTCCCGCGGGGTCTGGTCCCTGCAAGGGGGAACGTGTGGAGGACTCCGTCGACCAGTTTCACAAGGGTCTCGGGGGATGCTCCGGCGACCTCTATGTCGCTTCCGGAGAAGTAGAACATGTAAGGGGATGGATTGGTGGTCCTCAGGACCCTGTACACATCCATCAGGCTTCCCTCGAAATCCGCTTCCAGACGGTTGGAAAGGACGACCTGGAAGATGTCACCCTCCCTGATGTGGTCCTTGGCCTTCTCCACCATCTCCGAGTACTGTTCCTCCGAGAACATGGCCCTGAAGTTGGATCTGAGTGTTGCGGGGATATGTTCCGCGGGCTCTCCACTCTTGATAATATCTATTATACGCTCGACCTCGGCGGTGGCCTTGGCGTAGCTGCGGTCTATGTCCTCGTAGCAGGCGTGGGTTATCACCGTGATCGTCTGCTTGAAGTTGTCGAAGACGATGACCTTGTCGAACAGCATCAGGTCCACGTCTTTGAAGTCCTCGTCATCCTTGGCGTCGATCTTCAGGGAGGGCTCTGCGTATTTGATGTAGTCATATGAGAAGTACCCGACGAGGCCTCCGGTGAACGGGGGCAGGTAGTCGAGCCTGGGGCTCCTGTACCTTCTGATTATGTCCTTTATCACGGAAGAGGGGTTATCGCAGTCGAACATCCTGGTGATACCCTTCTCGGTCATGGTCACGAAACCGTCCTCGCACACGAACTCCAATACGGGCTCGAAACCGAGGATCGTGTACCTTCCCCACCTCTGCTTGTCCTCGATACTCTCGAGTATGTAGCAGTGGTTGTCGACCCTCATTAGCGCCTTCAATACCTCTATTGGTGTCCTGACGTCGGCAAGGATGGTGCGGGAAACCGGAATGGTCCTGAATCCATCCTTGACCAGGTCTCTTGATTCTTCGATCGTTGGGCGGTACATTTTCGATCACTTCGTGTCCTGTTGGTTGTCTACAAGCATATTATGGTATATAATGTATTTTATTGTTGTTCAATGTATATTATTATACATTATTATTCGAAATAACAAGATAAAGTATATATTTTGATATTGGATGTAACATCCAATTAAATATAAACGATAAGTAAAAACAATAAAACGAGTTGGGTGTGGTTTTGATTAAATAGTGAGCGCCTATACGGGAGCGGAATGGAAACGTTTTTATCAATCCACTTTAACGAAAACTTTTTAAGTTCAAGGGGAGAAGAATGGAGATTACAGAGTGGTTAGGAAGTGACAATCAGCTCGGAATAGATATCTGGACGAAGAAGTATTGTCACGATGGTGAGACCTTCGACCAATGGCTTGACCGTATTAGTAACGGTGATGTCGATATCAGGCGCATGATGGCCGAGAAGAAGTTCCTGTTCGGGGGAAGGATCCTCGCAAACAGGGGTCTCTACAAGAGCGGCCTCAAGGTCACATATTCCAACTGCTACGTCCTTCAGCCCCCCGAGGATTCCATCGAATCCATCTTCGAGTGTGCGGGGAGATTGGCCCGTACATTCAGCTACGGCGGAGGTGCCGGTATCGACATCTCCAAGCTCGCGCCCCGCGGAGCGAAGATCAACAACACCGCTTCCGAGACATCCGGTGCGGTCTCCTTCACGGACCTGTTCTCCATGGTCACCGGACTCATTGGACAGCACGGACGCAGGGGAGCGCTCATGCTTACCATGTCCTGCGACCACCCCGACCTGGAGGAGTTCATGTCGGTCAAGACCGATCTCGAGAGGGTCACCAAGGCCAACATGTCCATCCGTGTCACCGACGAGTTCATGGAGTGCGTCAGGAACAGGGGCACGTTCGTCCAGAGCTTCGACCGTCCCGAGAGCAACCAGCACATCACAAAGGACCTGAACGCGGCGGAGTTCTTCGAGAAGCTCTGCCACGCCAACTGGGATTACGGCGAGCCCGGATGCCTCTACTGGGACAGGATCTCCAACTGGAACCTGCTCAGCGAGTTCCCCGACTACTCTTACGCCGGTACGAACCCCTGTGCCGAGGAGCCCCTCCCCGCCGGAGGATCGTGTCTCCTGGGAAGCATGAACCTTGCCGCATTCGTCAAGGACGGCAAGTTCCAGAAGGAGGAGTTCATCCAGGCCGTCAGGATCTGCGTCCGCGGACTGAACGACGTCCTCGACGAGGGTCTTCCCCTCCATCCCCTGGAGGAGCAGAGGAGGTCCGTCAGTGAGTGGAGGCAGATCGGTCTCGGTATCATGGGTCTCGCCGACATGCTCATCATGCTCGGATACAGATACGGTTCCCCCGAATCCGTCGATTTCTGCGACAAGCTCGGTAAGCTGATGATGGACACCGCCCTCAAC
>JBJEIK010000310.1:0-4142 GCA_051876975.1 Candidatus Methanomethylophilaceae archaeon | reverse complement strand
CCGATCTGGCCGCGATAGTCAGTATCCTTGGTGCGGCGGTCGGTGTCGCGGTCGCATTGGTCATCATGGTGCCCCTGAGCGGCAATATAGGCGAGGCCATCGGAATGCCGTACATCCAGCCCGGATCCGCACAGATCCTCACATCGCTGTTGACATCCTTCGCCATCTCCGCCGTGGTCGGATCCCTCTCCGCACTCGTGTCGGCGGTCAGGATAGCAAGGAAGGATGCATATTCCGCATTCAGGGAGGGTGAGTGAGATGACCACCGTACTGAAGTTGGACGACATCGTCAAGGAATACTCCCGTGATGTCCGCGCCTTCAACGCCGTCGATCATGTGTCCCTGACGTTGGAGCAGGGCGAGTTCGTGACCATAATCGGACGTTCCGGTAGCGGGAAGAGCACTCTGCTGAACATCGCCGCAGGCGTTCTGAAGCCCACATCCGGACAGGTCTTCCTGGACGGGAAGGACATCTCGGGACTTTCCGACAGGGAATGCTCCGATCTGAGGAACCGCAGGATAGGATACATCCCGCAGGGTCACGGGCTGCTTCAGAACCTAACCGTCCTGGAGAACGTCGAACTTCCCAGGCACATCGGACGTTCCGGGGACAGGAATGGACCGGAACCCTCCGAGCTGCTGGAGAGGGTCGGTCTCTCCGAACTGTCGGGTTCATACCTGAGGAAGCTATCGGGTGGTGAGCAGAGGAGGGCCTCGATAGCGAGGGCGCTGGTGAACTCGCCCGGACTGATAATCGCCGATGAGCCCACGTCGGATCTGGATTCGGACAACTCCAGGAACGTGATGGAGCTGCTCAGATCCATCAGCGACTCGGGGACGGCCGTCCTGCTGGTGACGCACGAGACCGATTCCATGGGATACGGTGACAGGATCCTCCGTATGGACGGAGGCAGATTGAAGGAGGTTGATTGAGATGGGAAGATATGATCGTCAGCTCCTGGTCTTCGGTGACGAGGGCCAGGAGAGGATCGGGAAGGCGAAGGTCGGTATCGTCGGATGCGGAGGACTCGGTACGAATGTCTCCACGGCACTCGGCGTGGCCGGTGTCGGACATTTCGTGATCATGGATCCGGATGTGCCCGAGGACACCAACCTGAACCGTCAGTATGTGTTCTGCAGGCATGTGGACTCCGGAGAGGAGCCCAGGCCGAAGGCAGAGCTGTTGGCGGAGTGGATACGCGGATTGAACCCCGGGGCAGAGGTGGAGCCTCATGTATCCCGCTTCGGGGAGGATACCTGGTCGGTCTTCGATGACTGCGACATACTGGTGGACTGTCTCGATTCCATAGAGGGTAGGATGGAACTGAACAGGTATGCCGTCGAGAAGGGGAAGCCCCTGGTCCATGGCGGGGTCCATGCGTTCATCGGTGAGATCACCGTCATAATCCCCGGGAGAACACCCTGTCTCAAGTGCATGATGGGGGACATCCCCGAACCGGAGAAGCCGCTGCCGTCCATAGGTTCCGTGGTGACCACCATAGGTTCCATGGAGGCCACCGAGGTCCTGAAGCTGATCCTGGACCGTTCGTCGAGGACCGAGGGCACGTTCCTGTCCATAGACTTCGAGGACTGGAGGGTCACCCCGGTCCACTTCAAGAGGGATCCCGGATGTCCCGTCTGCCGCAGGTTCGGTCTGTCCTGATCATCTTCCGGGCTTGTCCACGTACTTCCCTGTGATATGCTCGATGTCGAGCCTCAGGGCCACCATGTTCCCGACCGCCCGGGGGATGCCGGCCTTCGCGTCGGACCTCCCGGGTTCCGGGACGTACTTGTCCACGATCCTCCCGAGGGTCTCCTCCCTCAGGGAATCGTCCCTGACGATAATCGAAGGCCATGGCGCTCCCGGATCTCGCCCCTTCCATCCTCTCCACCACGGTGAGGCACGCCCTGTCATCCCGGGATATGAGATCGAACATCATTCTATTGCAATCCCAAACAGAATCTATTGAAGAGGACAGTTCCCCCTTGGTAAAACCATTCCAACAGGAATCAATGCCGAATCACGACGATTGGTTCGAAATAAAGAATCCATCCGAATGAAAATCAAGAAGAAGGAAGATGAGTGCAGCCGCCGGGATTCGAACCCGGGCAATGAGCTTGGAAGGCTCAGATCCTAACCAGCTAGATCACAGCTGCACTAAAACTCCTTTATCTCACCGTTCTATATATAATTTTCTATGGATGAATGAATCATCCAACACTACTGGACAAGATTATTAGCGGGTTTGCCCATATCTGACCCATGGCAGACCGTCCAGTGTTCCAAAGCAGGTTAGAATCCCGTTTGTGGAAGCGTATCCGTGGTGAAGGTTTTCAAGGGATAATCGGCTCCGTGAGGGGAGGTTTGGACGGAGCGATAGGGGCGGTCCTCTCCCAGGAAGGGAATGTCCACCCTGCCATCCTGATCGCAGCCATGGATGCCCTGTCATCGAAGGGTCCGGTAGACAGGGATATGTTGTTCGATCTTGTCGGGAAGAGCAGGTCCCTGGACTGCATGCCGTCTGTCCGTGCCGCCGGGATCGTTCTCGCTCAGCATGATTCGAAGACAGCCGCCGAGCTCCTCTCCTCATCGTCACGTTCCCCGGAGGTCTTCAACAGGTCCCTCATGGCCGCGGAGATCCTATCCGCCGAGGGAGATAAGGTCAACGCCAGGACCGAGGCCTTACGCGCGTACGGCACCGATCCAACCGACGACAGGGTCTATGCCATCCTCATGAACGTCGACCCCGATGGCGGATGGGGCGAGAGACAGAACATCCAAAGCATCCTCTCGGGCGGAAGACCGGAGAACAAGGTCGGTACGGGACGTCTGCAGGAACTGTACTCCATCTATTACGAATGGTTCAGAGGAAGTCACGATGTCGCGACATCCTGTCTGATATCATCCGAGCATTACCGTTCCAAGGATCCGGAGTTCCTTCTGGCATCCGCACGCATCTCCGTCGATGAGAGGGATTGGCGTTCCGCATGCATGGTGTACGATTCCATCCTGGATTCCTCTCCCGAGTTCGTCATCAGGGAGGCGGCATCCGCACATCTGGAGTCCGGTGATGTCGCAGGTGCATTGGCCGTACTCTCCAACGCCGACCGCACGTTTCCGGATACCATGAGGCTCCTGATACGCGCCCATAGGCGGGCCGGGGACAGGACCGAGTTGATGGATTGCATCCGTGCATTCCTTGACAGCGAGTTCTCCACCTTCGACGATCATTCCGACATGGTCCGGATGCTGATATCCGATGGGATGGTGGATGAGGCCCGCACGGTCCTCGACCGTCTCTCCTCGTTGTTCCCGAGAGATCCAGACGTCCTGACACTGAGGTCCATGTACCTCGCATCATACGGCAATCTCTCCGGTGCCCTGTCCGAATCGGCGAAGGCCGTCCATTTCGATCAGAACTGCATCCATGCGAGGGTGCAGAGGGCCAGGATGTACCATCTCACCGGGAAGGATGATTATGCATCCAAGGAATGCGGAAACATCCTGAAACGCGATCCGGGAAACCACGATGCCCTGTCCCTGTCCAGGGACCTGCTGTTCTCCAAGGGCGATAACGCCGCTGCGGAGGACATATGTCGCCGTCTGATCGACGAAGATCCCTCCGACACGGAATCCATGATCGTGTTGGCCAGATGCATCGCCGCGTCCGATGACCTGTCCGGGGCCTACGATGTCCTGGGAAGATGTCTGAGGGCCGATCCCGGGAGGGACAACTCCGTCAGGGTCGCGGGCACGATGATCGCCCTGGGTATGAACAGGGAGGCCGTGTCCACCTGCAGGGAACTCGTGAGGAGGTTCCCCGACGACTCTGACATCCTCCGTCTGAAGGGTAATGCGGAGTACGCCGTCGGAGACTACATGGCCGCATCGGTCTCCTTCGCATCGGCAGCAGCCGCATCACCCAACGATGCGGGAATATGGCATTCCAAGGGTCTGGCCGATGAGGCGAGGGGTGATCTCGAGTCTGCGGAGTCCGCATACGACAGGGCGGTCATGCTCGACATGCGCGTTCCCCAACATTGGATATCGAAATCCGTGCTGCAGGAGCTGAAGGGTGACACGGGCGGATGTATCGAATCACTGAACAGGGCGATCGAACTGGATCCCCGTTCCTTCCACG
>JBJEIK010000309.1:0-4149 GCA_051876975.1 Candidatus Methanomethylophilaceae archaeon | reverse complement strand
GGATTCCCTTGGGGATGAACTCGTGTCCGAGGGTGTACATCATCAGGAGGGGGGTCATTCCGGCGGTGTCTCCGAAGTCGTACTTGAACTCACCCTCGGTCAACGAGGGGGCGGCCTTGGGCTCGACGGCGATGATCTCACAGTCACTCTTGCCCTGCTTCTTCTCGTACATCATGGGGAAGGTGAATCCGGCGAAGTTGGATCCTCCTCCGACACATGCGATCATGTAATCGGGCTCGATCTCACCGATCTTCATCTGTTCGATGGTCTCCAGTCCGATGACGGTCTGGTGGAGCATGACGTGGTTGAGAACACTTCCCAGGGAGTAGCAGGTGTGGTCATCCTTGACGGCGAGTTCACATGCCTCCGAGATGGCGATTCCCAGGGAACCGGTGGTGTCAGGGTGGTCGTGCAGGATCTTCCTTCCGAACTCGGTCTGCTCGCTGGGGGATGCATAGACCTTGGCTCCATACATGTTCATCAGGGTCTTTCTGAAGGGCTTCTGGTTGTAGCTTCCCTTGACCATGAACACGGTGGTGTCGATGTCGAACATGTTGGACACCATGGAGAGTGCTGTTCCCCACTGTCCCGCACCGGTCTCGGTGGTCAAGGTGTGGATTCCACTCTCCGCGTTGTAATAGGCCTGTGCGAGTGCGGTGTTCCCCTTGTGGCTTCCGAGGGGGCTCATATCCTCCCTCTTGAAGTAGATCTTCGCGGGGGTCTTCAGGTACTTCTCCAGACGGTATGCCCTCTGGAGGGGTGCGGGTCTGTTGAGGTAGATCAGGTTGTCACGGACCTCCTCGGGGATGTCGATGAACCTCTGGGTGGAACCCTCCTGCTCGATGATCGGCTTACAGAAGATGGGTGCGAAGTCCTCGGGCTTGGCGGGTTTTCCGGTGGCCGGGTTGAGCGGGGGCTGGAGGTTGGGGACATCGGCCGCGAGATTGTACCAATGCTTGGGGATCTGCTCAGGGTCGAGTGTGATGCGTGCGTCTTTTGGTATTGCCATAGATGCACATTGACACTGATAGTATTTGTACATAATGGGTGATTGATGTATGTTTATGTTCAATTATTCAACCACCTGATACAAAGTTTTTTATAAAAGTTCTGACATATTAGTGGTAGTGAACCACAGGATAACAACCAGGCGATAACATGGATGACATCGACATGCTGCTGTCAATGGTCGAGAACCCGACCCGGAGACGGATACTCGAGGCAATAGTCAGAGAGCCGCACTACCCGCTTCAACTGTCGAAGGAACTCGGCATCAGCCAGCAGGCTGTCATGAAGAACCTGAGCCTGATGGAGCAGAACGGACTGGTGGTCAGCTACCGTGAGACCAGCAAGATAGGACCTATGAGGACGCTGTATGTGCCCAACACCGAGTTCACCCTGCTGATCGACATGCACAACTGCATGTTCACCACCCGTCTCATCTCGTCCGGCAAACCGGATGATGAGGGGACCACGGTGGACGGATCCGAACAGGCCGTCAAACGCCTCAGGGAGATCGACTCCGAACTGGAGAAGATGGACCGGAAGCGCGCGGAGCTCCTGAAGGAAAGGAATGCGGTCGTCTCATGGCTCACCGGAAAGATACAGGAAACCGAAGACTACGAGGAACGCAAGGTCCTCTACAGCAAACTCGAAGGTATGACGGGGAGGGCGGATCCCTCCGATACAATGGAAAAGGAGGTCTGAAAATGGCAAATGAAAAGGCCATAAAGGTCGCAGAGCTGAAATCGACCGAGACCGGGCGCGGAATCGTCCGTCTCGATCCAGAGCTCATGGACATCCTCGGCATCAAGGTCGGGGACATCGTCCAGATCGATGGAAACAGGAAGACCGTCGCCAAGGTCCTGAGGGGTGCCCCGGAGGACGCCAACCGCGGAATCATAAGGATGGACGGTTCGACCAGACGCAACGCAGGCGTGTCCCTGGATGAGCGTGTCAACGTCAAGAAGGTCGTGGCGAAGAACGCCGAGAAGATCACGTTCTCACCCACAGAGCAGCTCAGGCTGCAGGGAGGAGAGGACTACCTCAGGGAGATTCTCGACGGTCGTGCACTGACCAAGGGTGACACCATCATGCTCAACGTGATGGGCAACAAGATCGAACTCGTCGTCACATCGTTCTCCCCGTCGGGAGACGCGGTGATGATGGCATCCACCACCGAGGTGAAGATCTCCGACAAGCCGGCCGCCAACAAGGGTGACGTGCCGAAGGTATCCTATGATGATATCGGAGGTCTCGGAGACGCCGTCAAGAAGATCAGGGAGATGGTCGAACTGCCGCTCAGGCACCCCGAACTCTTCAAGAGACTCGGTGTCGAGGCTCCCAAGGGTGTGCTCCTGCACGGACCACCGGGGACCGGTAAGACCATGCTCGCCAAGGCCGTAGCCGGAGAGACCAGCAGCAACTTCATCTCCATAGGTGGACCTGAGATCGTCAGCAAGTTCTACGGTGAGTCCGAGGGCAAGCTGAGGGAGATCTTCAAGGAGGCAGAGGAGAACGCACCCAGCATCATCTTCATCGATGAGATCGACTCGATCGCACCCAAGCGTGACGAGGTCAACGGTGAGGAGGAGAGGCGTATCGTCGCACAGCTCCTGAGCCTCATGGACGGTCTGAACTCCAGGGGAAAGGTCGTGGTCATCGGTGCAACGAACAGGCCCAACTCCATCGACGAGGCCCTGAGGAGACCCGGAAGGTTCGACAGGGAGATCGAGATCGGAATCCCCGACAGGGATGGACGTCTCGAGATCCTGCAGATCCACACCCGCGGAATGCCACTTGCGGACGATGTCGACCTGAAATGGCTCGCCGACAAGACCCACGGATACGCGGGAGCCGACCTGTCCGCACTCACCAAGGAGGCCGCCATGGCCGCACTCAGGCGTGTCATCCCCGACATGGACCTGGAGGCCGAGGAGATCCCGAGGGAGGTCCTGAACAACATCCTCGTCACGAAGGACGACTTCAAGAACGCACTGAAGGACATGCAGCCCTCGACCATGAGGGAGGTCCTGATCGAGAAGCCCAACGTGAGATGGGAGGACATCGGAGCCCTGGAATCCGCCAAGCAGGAACTCAAGGAAGCCGTGGAATGGCCCCTGAAGTTCGGAAAGGTCTTCGACCACATGAACGCCAAACCCCCGAAGGGGATCCTACTCTACGGACCTCCCGGAACCGGTAAGACCATGCTCGCCAAGGCGGTCGCAACGGAATCCGAGGCCAACTTCATCGCGGTGAAGGGACCCGAGTTCCTGAACAAGTGGGTCGGAGAATCCGAGAAGGCCGTCAGGGAGACGTTCAGGAAGGCCAGGCAGGCATCGCCCTGTGTGATCTTCATGGATGAGATCGACTCGATCGCACCCGAGAGGGGAACCGGAGGTGACAGCAACGTCACCGAGCGTGTGATCTCCCAGATGCTCACCGAGATGGACGGTCTCGAGAGTCTGAACGACGTGGTCGTGATAGCCGCGACCAACAGGCCCGACATCATGGATCCCGCCCTGCTCAGACCCGGAAGATTCGACAAATCGATCTTCATCGGACCTCCGGACAAGGAATCCAGGAAGTCCATATTCGGAATCCACACCAGGAGCAAGCCCCTGGAGGACGACGTCGACCTGGATGCCCTGGCCGAGAAGACTGAAGGATGCACCGGTGCGGACATCTCCGCCATCTGCAACGAAGCGGTCATGAACGCGGTCAGGCGCCTGATCTCCAAGGGGGACGCACCCACCGACGAGGACATCGCCGCGTGCAAGGTCTCCAACGAGGACTTCGAGAAGGCCATCGACAAGTTCGGCCCCAAATCCCGTCAGACCCTGAAGGACTACGGGAACAAGGCGTGATGAACAAACCATTCACCGGGCATGAGCCCGGAAACCCCTTATCAAACAACAAAGCAAGGAAAGGTGAACGATATGATCACAGATGACATTTGGAACGACCTCTTCGGAGGCTTCGACAGGATGAACAAAAGGATCGAGGACATGTTCTCTCAGATGAACATGGGCGGATCGGATGTCAAGACCTATGGGTACACCATGTACCAGGGCCCCGACGGGATCCCCCATGTGAGGGAGTTCGGGAACTGCGGCAGCAGATTGACCCCCCAGATCGAAGGTGTCAGGG
>JBJEIK010000308.1:0-4221 GCA_051876975.1 Candidatus Methanomethylophilaceae archaeon | reverse complement strand
ATCTAGGTATCATCGGCGGACACGGTCAGGCCGGACTGGGAAAGACCGGTAAAATCGGTATGCTGAAGTACGACAGGGACCACTTCGGTCGCCACGGCTTCAAGAGACCCCAGTGCATGGTCGAGGCCAACCGCACCCTCAACGTCGGAGAGCTCGGCGAGCAGGTCGAGAGGTTTGTTTCGATGGGATTCGCCTCCAAAGAGGGCGACGTGTACAACGTCAACCTCACCGAGGCCGGTATCGACAAACTCCTCGGCAGCGGTAACATCGACATCAAGGTCAATGTGACCGTCGCAGACGCCTCCGAGAAGGCCCGTTCCAAGATCGAGGCCGTCGGCGGTTCCGTCGTTGAGTAAACGTATCGGGAGAGGTAGATTGGGATGGAAGAAACACCAAGCCTGTTGTACAAGTTGAAACCCTTGTCCGACAGGCTCCCCTCCGTCAAGAGGCCTGAAGGGCACGTGCACTTCAGGACCAAAATGATGTGGGTCATAGTCGTGTTGGTCGTCTATTTCGTGATGACCAATGTGTATCTGTACGGTTTGGATCAGTCCGAATCGTTGGATCTGTTCGCACAATATAGAACCATCATGGCAGGAGCTTCCGGATCGCTACTGCAACTCGGTATCGGACCGATCGTCACAGCTTCGATCATAATGCAGCTGTTCGTCGGTGCAAAAATCATCAAACTGGACCTTGGGAAGCGCGAGGACAAGGCTTGCTATCAGTCTGTGCTGAAGCTGCTGGTCATCGTCATGATCCTGTTCGAGGCCATACCCCAGGTATTCGGATACCTGGTCCCCTCGAGCGCAGCCACCGACCTCCTCGGAGGGGTCGGAGCCAAGCTGTTGCTGATCGTTCAGCTCTTCGCAGGGTCCTACATCATCTTCATGATGGATGAGGTGGTGTCCAAGTGGGGTATCGGAAGCGGTATCTCACTGTTCATCGCCGCAGGTGTGGCGCAGGCGCTGTTCACCGGAGCCCTCAACTGGAATCCGATCGACATCAACTCCGCCATGAGCTTGGAGAATCCGCCCGGAGGAACCATCCCCCGTGCGCTGTACTATGTCTTCACCATGTCGCCCGAGCAGATGGCGCAGGGTGGATACGAAAGCCTGTTCCTGGGTTCGCCCAACCCCATAATCGCGCTGGTGGGTACGCTGGTGATCTTCGCCTTCGTCGCCTATCTGGAGTCGACACGTATCGAACTCCCCCTGTCTCATGGGAACGCAAGGGGTGCAAGGGGTCGCTACCCGATCAAGCTGATGTACGCAAGCAACATCCCTGTCATCCTGATGTCCGCACTGCTCGCAATCGTGAGCATGACCGCCCTGCTGCTGTACAGCAACGACTTCCTCAGCAGTATCCCGCTCATCGGAGGAAACTCCTCGATCGGATACTTCGAGGATGGATCGACCACGGCTGCAGGAGGTATCGCATGGTATCTGTCGGCCCCGCAGGGACTGACGACATGGCTGATGCCGATCCTCGACCCCACCAACTATGGTAACGGACACAGCGTGGTGCAGAACCTCGCCCATGTCGCTGTCTACTTCACGGTGATGGTCATGGGATCTATCCTGTTCGCCAAGTTCTGGGTGGAGACCACCAACCTCGGTCCCGAGGCGGTTGCCAACCAGATCCAGAGGAGCGGTATGCAGATGCCCGGATTCCGTCGTGACCCCCGTGTCCTGAAGCGTGTCCTGGAGAGATACATCCCCACGATCACGATCCTCTCGGGAGCACTCGTCGGAGCCCTCGCAGCATTCGCAGACATGATAGGAACAACCGGAAACGCCAGCGGAACCGGAGTTCTGCTGACCGTCGGAATCCTGATCCATCTGTACGAGGCCATTGGTCGCGAGCAGATGATGGAGATGAACCCCGTGATGAGGGGATTCTTCGGTGGAGGAGAGTAAGTAAATGCCAAATCCAGGAAGCCCGCAGAGTATGCAACAGGTGCAGCAACAGGCACCTCCGATGTCGAATAGGACGATGATCGGAATGATGCTGACGCTCGTCATAATGATGATCGTCATGTCGTTCAGGTCGCAGATCGGACAGGCACTGGATGTGGTATTCAGGTACATCGCCTTCGATGGGCAGTACCCCGTGCTGACCCTGGTCATCGCCGGACTGGTGATGATCACGGTCAGTACAATCATCCGTAGCGTGATGTCCGACCCTATTGAGATGGCCAGGAGTCAGCAGATCCAGAGCGATTTCAACAAGGAGTTCCGTCAGGCAAGGATCGAGAACAATCTCTTCAAGATGAAGAAACTCCAAGAGCAGCAGCCTCAGATGATGGCCATGTCTATGGAGGCGAGCACCAAGCAGATGAAGGTCATGCCCATAACCATGCTCTTCATCATCCCCGTGTACGCATGGGTTTGGTTCTTCCTCCAGACCGGAGAGGGGGCCGCCTACTTCGACACGGAGCAGATGGTCGCCCTCACGCATGTCGCCCTCCCCTGGGGAACCGTCGACCTCAACACGATGTTGATTGGATTCTTCCCTGTGTGGATCATCATCTACACAATGGTGAGTCTACCCATCGGACAGATCGAGAACAGACTGATCAGGTTCATCTTCCTCAAGAAGCACCTTGCGATGCTTGACAGGGAAGTCAAAAGGGCTGAGATCGAATGAGAATAACCATAAGCGGTCCTCCCGGATCCGGGAAGACGACCGCCTGCAGTAGGCTGTCGGAAAAGCTCGGTCTCGAAGCGGTTGTCTTCGGGAAGATCTTCCGCCAGCTTGCTGCGGAGAAAAACCTGACCTTGGGGGAGCTCGGCGCCATCGCCGAGCAGGACCCCTCTATCGATAAGATGATCGACTCAAGGATCCTCGAGATCGCGAGGGCCAACGAGAACATCATCCTCGAATCAAGACTTTCCGCATATATGCTCTCCCGCAACGGCATCCCTGCGTTCAAGATCTATCTCGACGCGAGTCCCGATGTCCGCATGGCCCGTGTGGGTCTTCGCGAGGGGGAGACCTTCGAGGAGGCACACGCCAAGACCGTCGACCGTCAGAGGTCCGAGGCCAAGAGGTACATGATGTACTATGGCATCGACATCGAGGACAAGAGTGTGTACGACCTCGTGGTCAACACCGACGAGTTGGATCCCGATCAAGTGCTGGATACCATACTTGAAGCACTGGGTGTTGAGAATTGATAGTCAGGGATCCGGACACGATACCTGACAGATGGGGCAAACGTCCCTCTGACCGTTCGGTCGGGGAGCTTCTCAAGGGCGGGGTGATCATCCTGGACAAACCCGCCGGCCCCACATCCCATCAGGCAACCGCCTGGGCCAGGGATGCATTGAAATTGGACAAGGTGGGTCACGGCGGAACACTGGATCCCTATGTGAGTGGCGTGTTGCCGTTGACCACCGGCAAGGCCGTCCGTCTCACAGATATCGTCCTCTCCTCGGACAAGGAGTACATATGCCTCATGCGCCTCCACGACGACCGTCCCGAGAGGAGGATTCGCGAGGTCATGTCCCGTTTCGTCGGGAAGATCTATCAGCTTCCACCCGTCCGGTCTGCCGTCAAGCGTCAGGTCCGTATACGCACGATCAAGGAACTAGAGATCTTGGACATCCGTGGAAGGGACATCCTGTTCAGGATATCATGCGATGCCGGCACCTATGCGAGGGCATTGTGCACCGATATCGGTGATGTGCTGGGTTGCGGTGCCAACATGGTCGAGCTCAGACGTTCCCGTTCGGGGAAGATGACCGAGGACCGTGCCGTGAGCCTCCAGGACCTGAGGGACGCCTATGTATTCTGGCAGCAGTACGGACGTGAGGACTGGCTCAGGAGTATGATACTCCCGATGGAGGTCCTTGTCCAACCACTTCCCAAGATCGTTGTCAAGGCGACCGCTGTGGATGCGATATGTCACGGTGCGGACCTGAACATCCAGGGAATACACATGCTGGACGAGGATATCCGCAAGAACGCCCTGGTGGCTATGATGACCGCCCGGGGCGAACTCATCGCGATCGGGCGCATGGCCATGTCCACCTCTAAGATCATGGCCACCTCGCAGGGAAAGGCCGTGGACACGGAGAGGGTGTTCATGGATCCCGGCCACTATCCCCGTATGTGGCGTTACTCCACGGATCTGGAGGAGTTCTCCGAGCCGGTTTTTCCGGAATGACAGATTCCTTATAGCGCCGAAGCCGTTGACGGTCTGAAGGTGCAGATCGG
>JBJEIK010000307.1:0-4227 GCA_051876975.1 Candidatus Methanomethylophilaceae archaeon | reverse complement strand
CATCCGTCCGTGCATGGGTGACAGCATTGGGATGGTCCTGGACCTGTTCGAGAGGGCCTTCGGCACATCCGAGCCGCTGAAGGGGAAGGCACTGTTCTTCAACAAGGTTCCCGGGGAGGACCGTACCGACGAGGTCATCGCCAACGGAACCGTCCTCGGGATCGTCAGGTTCGACATGAGGTTGGACCGCATGGTCCTGGAGATCAGGCAGCCCGGTGCGGACCTGTTCAATCCCGTCGCCACGAAGAACATAGTCGTCTTCGGCGGGATGTCTGGTCATCTCAAGGGGAAGAGCGTCCCGGGTGCCAATGTCATCGACGTGATCGGTGAGTTCGGAGCCGGTGATACCCTGATCCTCAGGAAGGGTCAGAAGGTCGGTCCCGGAATAGCCCTGGTGGACAGCAAGGATATCAGCGAGGCGGAGAAGGCCGTGAAGATCCGCGACCTCAACGCCCCGTCGGATGTCCCGATATCACCCGTCTCCGACCTCGATACCTTCGTGAACGTCAACAGGGAGCATGTGAAGCGCATCGGAAGACGTGCCGTCAGGGAGATGAGGAGGTTCCTGGAAGAGAGGAACACCAAGGGTCTCCCGGTCACCGTCTCCTTCTCCGGAGGGAAGGACTCGCTGGTGGCATACGGTCTCGCATCACAGGTCGTGGACTCGCCCGATCTGCTCTACATAGACACGGGACTGGAGTTCCCGGAATCCGTGGAGTATGTGAGGAGGTTCGCAGTTGCCCACGGCAACAGGATCCACATCGCACATGGAAACGATGGGTTCTGGGAGAATGTCGACACGTTCGGACCTCCCGCCAAGGATTTCAGATGGTGCTGCAAGGTCTGCAAGCTCGGTCCCATGACCGACATGATCCACAACGACTTCCCCAAGGGGACCATAACCGTGGAGGGGAACAGGTGGCTGGAGTCCTATGCCCGTTCCGGGATCGGACTGGTCACGAAGAACCCGTTCGTCCCCAACCAGGTGAACCTGAATCCCATAAGGGAGTGGAGCTCCGCGGAGGTGTGGGCATATATCCTGACCCATGAGCTGGAGTTCAACCCGCTGTATCTGAGGGACTTCGAGAGGATCGGCTGCTATCTGTGTCCGTCATGCCTTTCGAGCGAATGGAGGAACACAGGACGCATCCATCCGGAGCTGTACGTCAGATGGGAGGACCATCTCCATCAATATGCGGAGGAGAGGGGTCTGCCGAGGGAGTACGTGGACATGGGGTTCTGGAGGTGGAAGGTACTTCCCCCCAAGATGGTCCAGCTCTCCGAGGGTCTCGACCTCTGCATGAAGCCGGCCAAGGTCTCCGGTCCGTCCATGGACATGCTCAAGGGTGCATCACCGTGCACCGCCGGCGGTTATTCGATGGAGGCCATCGTCAAGGTCCAGAGGAACAGGGACTTCTCCTACGTGGAGGATGCACTGCGCACGGTTGGCGATGTGAAGTACTCCCCGGAATACGAGATCGCACTGCTCAGACTGCCGATCGGAAGGGCGAAGCTGTTCGGAGGGGGCCAGGTGTCCGTGACCGCTCCCGATGGGAAGAACGCGAAGGCGGTGTTCGAGAAGGCCGTCAAGGCCCTGATACGCGCGGAGCTGTGCACCGAGTGCGGCATCTGTGCAAAGGGATGTGCCCGTCATGCGATCCGCATATCCGGAGGTATGAGGGTGGATCCTTCGAAATGCACCTCCTGCGGGAAGTGCGAGAGGTCCTGCATGGTCGTCCACTACTACGACAAGCTCATGGACGGTTCGGCGGGGAAGGACGGGAAGCCCGTCCGTTCTTCTCGCAAGGCTTAATATACCCCTCCTGTTGGCGCATCCATGGATTTGATGTTCGGGCTTGCGATGGTCCTGGGGATAGGACCGGCGCTCGCCATGATGTACTTCATAGTGCGCAACTACACCTATCCCAAGGTGGAGCAGCCGTTCTTCAGCGATGCCACCTTCTTCATGTTGTTCTTCGTCGGACTGGTCGCTGGTTCCGTCCTGTTCTTCGCCATGCGTGTGATGGGATTCGCGAGCAACATCATCTACATGATACTGATGTCCGTGGTCCAGGTCCTGGCCATGGTGGTCATAATGAACCTCAAGCGGTTCCGCGGGAAGTCGGATTCCGTGTTCTACGGATATGCGTTGGGTCTGGGCATCTCCAGCGGTATGACCATGGGTATCAGCTATTCCATGACCGTCCTGCTCGGCGACATGGCGTTGGATGCCTCCATCCTGATCCTACTGGTCATCGTGGTCAGCATGACCCTGATCCTCGGGGCGTGCGGAACCAACGTCGGAGAGGGTATCGCAAGGCACAGGGTCATGGAGTTCTCCCTGCAGGCGCTTCTGCTCCTGGTGGCGTACAACCTCCTGCTCACCGGTCTGATGCAGTCCGGATTGGACGGAGGGATCATGCTCTACGTCTGTGCCGTGGCCATGTTCGTCCTGTCCGTGGCGTACTTCTACCGTATCATGATGGTGAAGCTGCCCGGAGTGGTCAGGGACGTCCTGAAGATGAACGGCATCAAGCGTGACGACATCCCCAAGACCAGATGATCCTCTTCGGAGGATCCGAAACCGTTTCCGAAACCAATTCCCATTTATCCGATATGTTTTTAGGTGTATATCGGATGACATCGGTCCGTGAGTGATCCACATGAGGTTCTATCAGGTCGATGCTTTCGCGGAAAGGCCGTTCGAGGGGAATCCCGCCGCGGTCTGTGTCATGGACAGATGGCTTCCGGACGATGTCATGTTGAAGGTCGCCGTGGAGAACAATCTTTCCGAGACGGCCTTCGCGGTGGGTTCCGATGGTCGTTACAGGCTCAGATGGTTCACGCCCGGAGGGGAGATCAACCTCTGTGGACATGCCACCCTCGCCACATCCTATGTGATAATGAACCATGTCGAGCCCGGGCTGGACCATGTGGACTACGACACAATGAGCGGACATCTCGCCGTCGACAGGGAGGGGGACATGTATGTCCTGGACTTCCCGAGGATCCCAACTCACCGCCACGAGCTCCGTGGGGACATGGTCGAGGCATTGGGGATCGATCCCCTGGAGGTCTGGATGGGCGAGAGGGACCCGATATTCCTTCTTGGTTCGGAGGATGAGGTCAGGAATCTCGATCCGGACATCAACAAGGTGAAGGCATTGCCGGAGGGGCTGGGGGCTTTCGTCACCGCCAAGGGGGATGATTGCGACTTCGTCTCCCGTTCGTTCTGGCCGAAGCTCAACGTTCCGGAGGATCCCGTGTGCGGTTCGATGCATTGCAGTCTCGCCGATTTCTGGCAGAAGAGGTTGGGGAAGGATGAGTTCACGGCGCATCAGGTGTCCCCCCGCGGAGGTTGGCTTCACGTGAGATGCGACGGCGACAGGATACGCATCGGCGGAAAGGCGGCCCTGTATGCGGTGTTCGAAGTGGACGATGACGTCCTGATGTGAATCACGCCTTGTAGATGCCCACCCTGATCTCGGCGGCTATGCAGCGGTCGAGCATGGCGGACACGTACTTTTCGGCCTTGTCGCCGACGATCTCCCTGACGTCTTCGAGAGTGAACGATCCGCTGATCCTGGTCAGTCCCTCGGCGAGGATCGTCAGTTTCTCGTCCAGGTCGGAGCAGTGCTCGTACTGGTAGACCATGGTGGAATACGGGTCGGCCTCCTCGATCCTCTTCCTCTTCTGGACCATGTCCGGGGGGACGAATCCGGTAGCCTGGCTCAGGGCCTGCCTCACCACATCCTGGTCGGGTGATTCGAAGTAGAAGATGAGGTCCTTGGTCTTCTCGGATGCGTTGCAGTAGGGGCAGGTGGAGGTGGCAAATGATTTGTCCGCCACCCTGGGCCTCCTGCAGATGCCGCAAAGCGCGAGTCCGTACATCTCAGCGGTACTCCGTGAACACGAGTGCGGCGACGCAGCATCCGTAGTTGTCCATGGGTATGGCCAGTTCCTCTGTTACGAACTGGATCTCCTCGAACTCGACTCCGCGGATCCTCGACATCTCGTCCATCTTCCATTTGAGGATCTCCTTCAGGGATGCGGCGGAACCGTGGATGTGTCCCTCCGCGACGTATCCTCCCCTCCCATCCTTCCTGTATGCGTAAGCGATCCCCGCGGAGATGGTCTCCCCTTCGCATCCCCTCATCTGGGCGAGGACGCAGTGGGTGATGGCTCCCATGGGCATCTCGGATATCTCGATGCATTCCGCTCCGACCG
>JBJEIK010000306.1:2593-4229 GCA_051876975.1 Candidatus Methanomethylophilaceae archaeon | reverse complement strand
CGAATCTGCTGGGAGTCACCGGCAACGGAGTGGTTGTAGGGGGCTCGTGATTTTCCGAACAGAGTACCGCTTAAGCCAACTTTTATATCCGACACCTGTATACGAGCGTTACCCAATGTCGGGAGAGTCAGAAATATGAACAGCAAGACAAACCCTCAGCTTGTCGCAACCATTGACAACCTCAAGGCCAAGACAAGGGAGACAGACGCTGCCATCTGGCGAGACATCGCGCTTAGGCTCGAGAAACCCAAAAAGAACTGGGCCGAAGCGAATCTCAGCAAAATTGAGAGATATGCCAAGGACGGAGAGACAATCATCGTCCCTGGAAAAGTTCTCGCAGCAGGCGAAATCAGCAAGAAGATCACCGTAGCCGCATACAGCTTCTCCGAGGCTGCCGCAAAGGCAATCGTGGCTGCAGGCGGAAAGACACTGTCCATCGAGGAGCTGGCCGATGCCAACCCCAAGGGAACCGGTGTCAGGATCATGAGGTGATTTGGATGGTTACAATTATCGACGGAAGGAATCTCATCCACGGCAGGCTCGCAAGTGTCGTCGCCGAGAGGATCATGAACGGCGAGGAGATCGTCGTCCTCAATGCCGAGGCCATCGTCATCACCGGAGTCAAGGAGAACGTCTTCGCGGACTTCAAGGCAAAGGTCGACCGTGGAGACACCACCAAGAGGAAGGGACCGTTCTACCCCCGCAGGGCCGATCTTCTCTTCAAGAGGTGCGTCAGGGGAATGATTCCCTGGACAACCACCAGCGGAAGGGACGCCTACAGGAGGCTCCATGTCTTTGTCGGAACCCCCAAGCAGTTCGAGGACTGTGAGAAGGAGAGGCCCGCAGAGGCAAACAGAAAGATCACCGGCAAATACACAACCCTGGGAGCCGTTTCCAAATTCCTGGGTTCCAATGTGAGATGATCCCATGGTCGAGTGCGTAAACACAAGCGGAAAGAGGAAGACCGCCATCGCCAGGGCTGTTGTCAAAGAGGGTAACGGAAAGGTCACCATCAACAGCATCCCCATCAACGTCTTCACACCCGAGCTGGCAAGGCTCAAGATCGAGGAGCCCCTCGGTCTGGTCCCCGAGAAAGCAGAGAAGGTCGACATCGCCGTCACCGTCAACGGTGGAGGAGTCATGGGTCAGGCTGCAGCTGCAAGGACCGCCATCGCCAGGGGACTCGTTGAGTTCTACAAGGACGAGGAGCTCGAGGCAATCTTCAGGGCTTATGACAGGACCCTCATCATCAACGATGACAGGAGGAAACTGCCCAAGAACCCCCTCGGACCCGGTGCCCGTGCCAAGAAGCAGAAGTCGTACCGTTAAGGTGATAGCATGATAATTCCGGTGAGATGTTTCACATGCGGAAAGGTCGTGGGCTCTGCCTACCCCGAGTACGTCAAACGCAAGCAGCAGGGCGAGGATCCCAAGGCCATCCTGGATGAGCTCGGATTCGAGAGATACTGCTGCCGTAGGATGATCGTCTCCCATGCTGACCTGATCGGGGAGATCGCTCCTCTCGGATGAAACTCGAAGCTTCCGGTCGGTATCTAGGTACCACCGGAAGCGTTAACTTTTTAAATGAAAACCTGTTTACCCGTTTTGCATGGGCCCGTGGGGTAGCTTGGTATCC
>JBJEIK010000306.1:0-2493 GCA_051876975.1 Candidatus Methanomethylophilaceae archaeon | reverse complement strand
TTCGTGCTTGGGGTGCACGTAACTCCAGTTCAAATCTGGGCGGGCCCACCACTCCAATCCTTCTGACACTCGTATGTTCATCTGGACGTATTTTCGTTCTTTTTGGCCGTGTGCGTAGTTATTTAAATGATAAGCCCCTGCCCAGCTCTGTTGGGCCCGTGGGGTAGCTTGGTATCCTTCGTGCTTGGGGTGCACGTAACTCCAGTTCAAATCTGGGCGGGCCCACCACTCCGTTCTTCGATCACCCGTCTTCCACTTTCGGTATTTTCGGTAATCTGTCAATGTCAGACCTTTAAGCTGTTCTCTCGTCGCACATCCATGGAGCCTGAGATCTTCAAGAACACCATGGAACTAGCATTGTCCGAACTAGATCGGTGTCTCGGTCACAGGAAGGCCGGCAGAGTGGTCTCCGGCAATCATGCACCGTCGTACAAGGACATACGCTCCGGCGAGGATCCGCTGTACCTGACATTGCGTGTCCTCATCGTGCCTATGATGCAGAATCTCGGATACGGAAGGGTATCCTCGTACGATGTGGCAGATGGATGCGTTCCTGGGCTTGCAATGGCGGCATCTCCGATGAACAGTCCGTTGTCCCATGCATCCTCCAGAGTGATGACGGCCATGCGCACCGACGGATCCAGGATGGGCATAGCAACGGATGGTTTCCGTTGGGCGAAGGTCTCCCGTTCGGATGTCGGAATGCGTGTGACGGCCGTTTCCGATCTCAGACCGTATTACATCGAGGTCTTGGACAGGTCCCGTTTCCGTGAGGTCGAACCTGTGGAGGAGGGGGAGCTAATCCTGTTCTCCGAATCTTTTATGAGAAGTGAGCCGTCCGAGGATGTTCCCCGGACGGAAGATGGCCCCGAAGGGCCGTTTGGGATCAGGATGACCAGGTGGCCTTCTGGAGTTCGGACTCAGTGAGCTTCGAAAGCTCCTCGACCTTGGCTCTGTCCAGGGACAGTGCATCGGCGATACGGAATCCGTAGTCCTTGTCGGCCTTGTAGCAGTGGACCGCATGGCGGTACTTGATGTTCTCAGTGACAGGTGCGATACTCCTGGTGGTGTTCTCGATCAGGAGCTGTTTCTTGTCCTCCTTCAGGAGCCTGTAGAGGTCTCCTGCCTGGTAGAAGACATCGTCGTCCTTGTCCTCTCCCGGATCGTAGCGGAAGATGTCTCCCTCCATCGGAAGCGGGGGTTCCTCCTCTCCGTTCTCCTTCCACTCGCCGTAGCTGTTAGGGATGTAGGATTTACGTGATCCGTAGTTGCCGTCGACCCTCATGGCACCGTCGCGGTGATAGGAGTTCACGGGGCATTTCGGTGCGTTGACGGGGATGAGGTTGTGGTTTACACCTAGCCTGTACCTCTGTGCATCACCGTATGCGAAGATCCTTCCCTGGAGCAGTTTGTCAGGCGAGAGTCCGAGACCGGGTACCAGGTTGGTGGGTGCGAATGCGGACTGTTCCACATCCGCGAAGTAGTTCTCGGGGTTCCTGTTGAGTTCCAGCTCTCCGACCTCGATCAGGGGATACTCGCCATGCTTCCAGACCTTCGTTATGTCGAAGGGGTTCTCGTGGTGGTTGCGTGCCTGCTCCTCGGTCATGACCTGGATCTTCAGGGTCCACTTGGGGTACTCTCCGCGTTCGATGGCATCGAACAGGTCGTGCTGACTGCTCTCCCTGTCTTTTCCGATGATCTCCTCAGCCTCCTGATCGGTGAGGTTCTTGATGCCTTGCTGGCAGACCCAGTGGTATTTGACCCATACACGTTCGCCCTCGGCGTTGATCATGCTGTAGGTGTGGCTTCCAAATCCGTGCATGTACCTGTAGGAGTACGGGATACCGCGGTCGGACATGACGATGGTGACCTGATGGAGTGCCTCAGGGATCATTGTCCAGAAGTCCCAGTTGTTCTGGGCCGAGCGCATGTTGGTCTTGGGGTCCCTCTTGACCGCATGGTTGAGGTCAGGGAACCTGAGTGCATCCCTGATGAAGAAGACCGGCGTGTTGTTTCCAACCAGGTCCCAGTTCCCCTCCTCGGTGTAGAACTTTACTGCGAATCCCCTGATGTCACGTTCTGCGTCTGCGGCTCCCTTCTCTCCGGCGACGGTGGAGAACCTGACGAAGACGGGCGTCTCCTTTCCGACCTCTGAGAAGAGTTTCGCCTTGGTGTAGCGTGTGATGTCATGTGTGACGGTGAACTTACCGAACGCACCGGAACCTTTGGCGTGCATACGCCTCTCGGGAATGACCTCTCTGTCGAAATGACCGAGTTTCTCTAGGAACCATACATCCTGGAGCATCATGGGCCCACGTTTCCCTGCCGTGAGGGAGTTGTTGGTGTCGGGTACGGGAGACCCGCCTTTTGTGGTGAGATTGGTATCGTCAACCATAGTTCCGTAAATCGATTCGTCTGTAGATAAACCTAAGATGAATACACGGTTAGCATTAGATGTGTTCATCGTGCCCCTAAGCTGGGCGATTCGACCTA
>JBJEIK010000305.1:2949-4250 GCA_051876975.1 Candidatus Methanomethylophilaceae archaeon | reverse complement strand
TCAACCTCATTACAACCTTCCCGACATAAGATCTACTCAATCCCACAACCTCTGCCACATCATTCAATGTATACTGTGGATGGACCTTCAAGACCTCAATCACATTCCTTTCTGTATCAGAAAGTCCTATAACTTCTCCTCTGAGAATTGCAGAAACGCGCTTATTCGAGAACGATATGGAGACGACAATGCCGGTGTTGGAGATGTTGTAACACTCCCTCCCATAGTGCTCCACGACAATCGGTACACCATGGCCAGTGTGTTCTGCCAATTTGGTGCGGATAAAAACCCTCATGAGGGATTCATTCACGGGTTGACTCCTACCTGAGAAGAAATCCTCTTCAGAAAGCCAATACGGCTTCGGACCAAACGATATGATCTCCATCCTGTCATCAAATATGTGAATAGCGGGCGGTGTTGCATTCAACCAGTTGTTATGAACACAAGCATTGATCCAAGCTTCCTTCACAGAATTCATGTCAAACAATGTCCGTTCCTTACGGATCCCTCCGCCGACATCTACAGAGACCTCATTCAAGGTCTCCACATATTCTAACGATCTGCGGACCTGTGTCAGCAGATTGCAACCAGAGAATTCTGTTCTATGAGATATCACCGTACGGTCGATCCCTGAAAATATCGCAACAACGATGATCGTGGGATTCTGATCTGACAACAATTGTCCTTGGATGTTGTATTTCCCCTCGGAATTGACAAGATCGAGACTCCGTGGGATGTTGTCTTTGATTGCCTGAAGTGAACCGCTCTCATCCAGTATGTCTATTAATCCATCGAATGTCAGTTCCTGGTTGTTGGATGTGGAATTGATGAGGTTGTCAGCAGAAGTCATGAACATCACACGGAGTTCAGACATGGGGACTTTGCGATCTTCCTCACCTGTTCTGATGTAGATGATGCTACGGCATGCGTATGGACGGTTCCTCCCCGTTGCCTTGACGGAGATGTATTCCCTCCCATCCGATGACACCCTCCTCTCTATGGTTGATATGATTGGAGGATCGACGAAATTGCTGATGGCCTGACTGATACTCCTGAATGTGGTCTTACCGATATCCTGACCAATCACATCGCCGTTGTCCCTTACACCGAAGAGGACTTCTCCAAAACCATTCTTGTTGAGCATCGATGTCAGGGATACTATTCCCTTCTCCAACTCTGTGGTACTCTCCTTGAACTCCAGGGTCTCGCTCTCGATACCAAGATTATCCATAAAGATCATATGAGCATAAGCAGAATTGTTATTTTTATTATTCCCTTATTATTCCCTTTATTATTCCCTT
>JBJEIK010000305.1:0-2849 GCA_051876975.1 Candidatus Methanomethylophilaceae archaeon | reverse complement strand
TTTATTATTCCCTTATTATTCCCTTTATTATTCCCTTTATTATTCCCTTTATTATTCTCTCAAGAGAATTACAAAAAACCACTTCATACAAGTGACAATCAATCGATGACAATCATGAACAGTACTCCCGCAACATCGATGAGACCCATCTGACCCTTGGGATAGCCTTCCACAAACACACGGCCAACATCATGTTCGGTGAGACGGTGGTCCGTTAACGACATCCTCGGATGATCCAGACCGTTTTTCCCACATTCTCCTAAGCTGATTCTAGGTCCGCCTTTAGCAATCATCCCATTCAGCCACCGCTATCGATATCCGCCCATCGGTGAAATATAAATACATTATTTCATATCGGAATAGTATGAATATGGGCGGGATGGTCCGCTCAGAGGTTAGACATCATGACAGGATCAGACGATATCTCCACTAAGCTGATACACGGGGGAAACCCCATCGACGAGAGGACGGGTGCGGTGAACGTGCCCATCTACCAGACATCCACGTTCAAACAGGACGGACTGGGCAAGATGCGTGGCTACGAGTACTCCAGGACGGGCAACCCGACCAGGGAGGCACTCGAGAAACTGATTGCCGAACTCGAGAACGGAACATCAGGATTCGCCTTCGGATCCGGAATGGCAGCGTTGACCGCGGTGATCTCCCTCTTCAAAAGCGGGGACAGGATCCTGATCTCCAGCAACGTCTACGGCGGAACGTTCAGGGTACTCGACAAGGTGTTCGCCAACTTCGGCATAACGTACACCATATCCGACACCGATGTCCCGGAGAAATTCGAGAAGGATATCACCGACGACGTGAAGGCGGTCCTCATCGAGAGTCCCGCCAACCCCCTGATGACCGTGACGGACATAGCCGCCATCTCGGAGATCGCCAAGAGGCACGGACTGCTGACGATCGTGGACAACACGTTCATGACACCCTACCTCCAGAGGCCCCTCGACCTGGGTGCGGACATAGTGGTCCACAGCGCCACCAAGTACCTCGGCGGACACAGCGACCTCGTCGCAGGACTGGTTGTCGTGAAGGACGACGGATTGGCACAGAGACTCGCCTTCCTCCAGAACGCCACGGGAGGTGTCCTCGGGCCCTTCGACTCCTTCCTCCTGATACGCGGGATCAAAACCCTGGGTGTAAGGATGGACAGGCACGTGGAGAACGCCGAGAGGATCGCGGAGTACCTGTCATCGAATCCTTCCGTGAAGTCTGTCCACTACCCCGGATTGAAGTCCGACCCGGGATACGCCGTCAACTCCAGACAGGCCAGGAACGGAGGTGCCATGCTCTCCTTCGAACTCACCGAGGGACACGACCTCAACAGGTTCTTCGAGGGTCTGAAGCTCGTATCCCTGGCCGAGAGCCTCGGTGGAGTGGAGTCCCTAGTCTGCCACCCGTCCACGATGACCCATGCCTCCATCCCCAAGGATATCAGGGAGAAGGTGGGCATAACGGAGACACTGATCCGCCTGTCCCCGGGTATCGAGGCGGTAGATGACATCATCGCGGACCTCCAACAGGCTATCGATGGGGCGAGGAACCGATGACCCTCTACAACTCTATGCAGGACCTGGTGGGGGAGACCCCTCTGGTCCGCATCAACAACATGGACCTCCCCGAGGGAGTGAACGTCTACGCCAAACTGGAGCTCTACAACCCGTCGGGAAGCGTGAAGGACCGTACCGGAAGGTACATGATCCGCGATGCCGAGGCGAAGGGACTGCTGAAGGAGGGAGGCACCATCATCGAGGGTACCGCCGGCAACACCGGTCTGGGGATCGCATTCGCGGCCCTGGAGAAGGGCTACAAGGTGATCTTCGTGGTGCCCACCAAGTTCTCCGAGGAGAAACAGACACTGATGAAGGCGCTGGGTGCGGAGATAATCAACACCCCTAGGGAGAACGGGATGCTCGGAGCCGTCGCCAAGGCCGAGGAACTGCTGAAGAACACCCCCAACTCGATATCGCTGAAGCAGTTCGACAACATGAGCAACCCGTTGGCACACTTCGAGACCACCGGACCCGAGATCTACAGGGACCTGAACGGGAAGATCGACTACGCCGTCCTGGGAGCGGGAAGCGGTGGAACGTATTCCGGAGTGGTCGGATACCTGAAGAGCAGGGACCCGAACATCAAGGGAGTGTTGGCAGACCCGGTCGGATCCACGATGGGCGGCGGGGAGCACGCGGATTATGATATCGAGGGGATCGGCAACGACTTCATCGCTAAGACCATGGATATGGACCTGGTGGACGAGATTATCAAGGTCGACGACAGTGACGCCTTCAAATACAGTCGTCTGCTCGCGAAGCGCGAGGGTATCATAGCCGGTGAATCATCAGGTGCCGCCATGGCTGCCGTGAAGGTGCTTGCTGACAGGATTGGCAAGGGAAACATCGTGACCGTGTTCCCCGACAGGGGAGACCGTTACTTCAGCAAACATCTCTTCGATTGAGATCGAACATAGGGGTCCGTCCCGGGACGGATCCCACCTCCTTTTCCATCTATTGTTCCGATATCACCCGTATCCCACCAAATTCCTCTGAGAAAGGTGGGACTCCTGAAACCTAGGAGCTCATTCTTACAACGTATTATAACATCTAAGGAGTTTAAATCTTAAAATGATATGTACCTCTTGTCAACTTTTCGGGTCGTAACGAAGGAGGACATCAGGTGGGAGGAAGGTTACTTCCCAATCAGAATCCCGCCACCTCCGGCCTTCCGGAAACGGAAGGTCGGGGGCCAAAGGGATCCGTCATTCTCAGACAGAGCCTTTGTAATGAGTTTATTCGGTTGTATCCGCGTTCCTGCCGGTGAGCACGAATCCGACG
>JBJEIK010000304.1:0-4250 GCA_051876975.1 Candidatus Methanomethylophilaceae archaeon | reverse complement strand
CCGATCTGTGCCGACATCATCTATCTGGAGGTGAACTGTCTGAATGTCGGAGCCATATCACTCTACATCCGTCGCGGATACCATGAGGTGAAACGCATCAAAGGAAGAGAATACACCCAGATCGTGATGGAAAAGCATCTGTGATCAGAACCTTCTACCGATTTCCTCGGCCTCCCTCATCACATCCTCATCAACTGGCATCCCTGCCGGCATCATCCAATTGGTGTATGCGATGCGACCGACCGGTTCGAAGAAGAAATGCTCCGCGAACACCCTCTCGAGATTCTTGGACACACGTTCTGCACTGTCCGAATCCAACCCTGCGGTGATGACCGTGGCCAAACTCTTCCCCTTGGGGAGAATCGTACTGGCATTCATATCCAGGAAGCAATAGAATCTGTCGAGGAACATCTTGAACAGACCGTTGACCTCATTGAACTCTATGGATGATGATATTATCAGGCCCTCGGCATCACGTACAGCATCGATTATCGGGGACAGGTCATCCTTGAGGATGCATCTGCCGCCCCTCTTGCAGACCTCACAGTTCTGACACTGCCTGAAAGATACCATGTCGTTCAGATGGAATATCCGTACCTCCTTCCCGACAGATCTGACTCCCTCGCATATCCTGTTCGCAATCATATCGCCGCTTCCGTCCCTGCGTGGACTGGAGATGATCGCAACCACTGTCATGGATGTGTAATCTATCTGAACGGATATAAGCGATATACAATCACGACATCTCCTCGGAACTGCTGTAGCATAAGCACGGACTTTTTCCCATCCCACATCTCCTGGAAGGGATTATCTACCATCCGTCAGATTCGGCATCATGAAATTCCTGGTCATAACGGACCTGCATCAGAAACGTTCTGCGATAGATTGGATCAACGACCAGATAGAGAGGAACGACCTGGAGTTCGTCCTGTGCCTTGGTGATGTCACCGACTTCGGCACATCGGATGATGCCGTGGACCTCATCTCCGCCATACGGTCCAAAGTATACGTGATACCCGGAAACTGCGATCCACGCGACATGCCCGAGAGGATCTCGTCCGTGGCGGTGGACATGCATGGGAAGGCCGCAGAGATCGACGGCTACCGCCTTGTGGGACTCGGAGGTTCCAACATCACCATCTTCAACACCACGTTCGAACTGACCGAGGATGAACTTCGCGACGGCCTCAGGAAGAACGCCAGCCAGGGAATGATCCTGATGACCCATGTCCCCTCTTATGGGATCCTCGATGAGATCCCCTCCGGACTCAATGTGGGAAGCCCTGCGGTGAAGGAGATCGTCGATGAATTCCACCCTCTCCTCGCCCTGTCCGGACATGTGCACGAGGCCATCGGCGTGAAGGCAATGGGCGGAACCATATTCGTCAACCCCGGAGCGGCCAAGGAAGGACGCTGTGCGATCATCGAAATCGTCGACGGAGATGTCAAAGTCCAGCTCAAAGGACCTCTCGATGCCTGAAACCCATTCTAACAAACCCTTTCCCTTGTAGTTAGTTTTAAATAGGGAACCATGATTAGCATGCTCGATTACAATGGCACTTTGGCAGGGTAAATCCAACAGGAAGCCCACTGGCGGCAGGCTCGTCGCCAACAAGGGTAAGAGAAAGTTCGAGATCGGCAGAGAGAAGCAGTTCACCAAGATCGGTGCACAGAGCCTCAAGCAGTATCGCGGAGCCGGCGGAAGTGTCAAGGTTGGTATGCTCAGCGCAGAGTACGCAAACGTCGTCGACAAGAAGACGAACACCGTCAAGAAGGTCAAGATCCTGACCGTTAAGACGAACCCCGCTGACCCTAACTACGTTCAGCGTAACATCATGAACAAAGGTGCCACCATCACCACCGAGATCGGTGACGCCATCGTCACATCCAGGCCTGGCCAGGATGGGGCAATCAACGCAGTCCTGCTTGAGTAATCACATTGACACAAACCATTTACCACCCCTTACGGGGTGACGATTCTTTCATCCATTCACGGCAAGATTTTATCTATTCGATATTGATGCCACCCGCATGACCTATGATGCAGACGTTGCCATAACGCTCTGGCCCGAGTATTTCGATATCAACCGCACCAGGGCAGAGGGAAGAAGGCTTCCCAAACACCTCTGCGTCGAGAATCCTGACCTGGACATCATCGCCAAAGGTGCGATGATCCTCGATCTGGAATATGAGATCATGGAGAACATGTCCTACCCCAAGGCACCTCGCGATCGTCACGGATGCGTCCGCGTGGAGAGGGGTGTCATGTCCAAAACTGAACTGCTGCCCAGGATCGGAGAGATCCTGGTGAAGAACAACAAGAAGTGATACCATGATCTCGGCCACCGATTCCAGGGTTCTGGATGCGAACTCCGAGGCCCTCGGTGTTCCGGTGGCCCTGTTGATGGATAATGCGGGAGCAGCTGTAGCCGATTTTCTCGAATCCCGCTATCCTGACAAGAGGATCCTTTTCGTCTGCGGACCTGGCAACAACGGTGGCGATGGCTTCGCCGCAGCCCTCCGCATGGATCCATCCCGTGTGAAGGTGTCCCTTCTGAAGAAGGCCTCTCAGATACACACGGATATCGCCAGAGAAAGATATTCGGTCCTCGAATGCGACATATCGATGTATTCAGAGGACTGCATCGACCAAACGGACATCATCGTGGACTGTGCCCTTGGAACAGGGATCTCCGGAACCGTGAGAGACCCGTACAGGCAGTTCATAATCGATGCCAACAACTCCGGCAAGACCATCGTCTCCGTGGACATCCCCTCCGGATTGGGGACAGACATCGCGATAAGACCCACCCACACCATCACATTCCATGATATCAAGAACGGAATGGACCCGTCGAACTGCGGTGAGATAATCATCGCCGATATCGGGATACCTGAGGAGGCATCGACGATTATCGGACCAGGCGATATGATGAGATATCCTCTGCCCGGAAAGGACAGCCACAAGGGCCAGAACGGCAGACTGATGGTCATCGCCGGCGGTCCGTACTTCGGTGCACCGATAATGGCATCGATGGCCGCGCTCCGCGTCGGAACCGACATAGTACGTGTATTCACTCCCGAATCATCTGCCACCGTTATATCACTCTCATCACCGGTGCTCATGGTGACCTCCATTCAGGGAGATCATCTGACTTCGGCATCGGTTCCGATGCTCCTGAAGGAGTCGGAGCATTATGATGCCGTCCTCATAGGACCAGGCATCGGAATCCACCAGGAGACTGTGGATGCGGTCCGCATGTTCGTAAGCGATTGCAGAACCCCCATGGTCGTGGATGCGGATGGGATAACCGCGGTGGCCGGCATGATCCTTCCGGAGGATACCATAGTCACCCCCCATTCCGGTGAATACATGAGGCTGAACGCAGATGGTGTGGACCAACAGGACCTATCGGCTAAGATCCACGCGATCATCCTGAGAAAGGGTAGGGAGGATGTCGTGACCGATGGAGAACATATCAGGACCAACATAACAGGAACCCCTGCCATGACAGGTGCAGGGACAGGAGACGTCCTCTCTGGAACCGTGGCAGGACTCCTGTCAAAAGGGATGCGTCCCTTCGATGCGGCGTGCGTCGGTGCATTCATATCCGGAAAGGCGGGAGAGATCGCCTTCGATGAGAAATCCTACGGACTCATCGCCACCGATGTCATAGAGAATATCCCCTCAGTCCTCAAGACCTATCTGAGGTGAACATGGACCTTCAACCGGTCTACGGCATCCCTGCCCTGAAAGCGGACACCAACCTCGTGATAGGGGACCTCCACATCGGTGTGGAATCACATCTCAGATCGAAAGGGTTCCATCTGATATCCCACACATCGGACATGTACGATGCCATAATGGAGGCCTCCGAGGACGATGTGAACAGATTGATCGTGATAGGGGATGTGAAGGACTCCGTTCCGGGTTCCACCAAACAGGAATATGCGGAGATACCTGATTTCTTCGAAAGACTCTTCGAACGTTTCGATATCATAGATGTGGTCCGTGGCAACCATGATACACAGATCGAGGAGTTCCTGCCGTCCAGGGTGAAGATCCGTCCTGCATCTGGACTGAAAATCGGGGACACAGGATTCATCCACGGACACACATGGCCATCAGAGGATGTCATGGACTGCAAGACCCTTGTCATGGCCCACAACCACCCTGCGGTTATGTTCCGCGACGGTGTCGGCCGCCAGATGACCGAACCATGTTGGTTCAGGGGATCCTTCAACGGCGG
>JBJEIK010000303.1:0-4265 GCA_051876975.1 Candidatus Methanomethylophilaceae archaeon | reverse complement strand
TTCGATTCCATGTCTTCGTGGGAGATCATCTCGATCGGTGCGAAATCCTCGATCTTCCCGTCCTTGATGTACGCTGTCGGCTCGGGAACATCCAGTACCTTCTCCACGATGCCCCTCATGGCGGAGTACATCTGTGAGACCACATCGTCTCCGACATCCGATGCGGGGGTGTTCTTGTCGATGCCGATGCGCTTGCAGATCTCCTCCGCATACTGTCCTCCAAGGTTCACGGAAGTGGCAAGGGTCCTGACGCAGTCCGCATCCGATGCACGGAACGATGTGATGAAGTCCTCCTCCGTCGACACGGTGGGGTCGAACCTGGATTTCGGGGGGAGGTACTGTTCTCCTGGACGTGTGGCACGGTCCCTCCAGGTCTTCTGTATGAGACAGTTCTGGATCACACCGTCCTTCACCAACAGGACATTGCCTCCGCCGAACATCTCGAAGATCAGGTGGTAGGTTCCATCTGCCTTGAAGAGCTCCATGTCCACGACCCTGTCGAACCCGACCTGTGCGACCTTTCCAACACGGGCGTTGTCTATGTACTTCCTGAGGAAGGATGCGAAGGATGTGGGCATCGTGGGCGTCTCCGGTTTGACGTCCGGAGAGTACAGCCATTTCTTGTCCTTGAAGAAGAGTTCCTTCTTCCCCTCGCCCTGTATGTTGAGGCGGAAGAGCACGTTGCCTGCGCCCCAGTGGAAGATCTTGTCCATGTGTGCGCCCTCGAGGACCGAGAGCTCGGTCACAACCGAACGGACATCGAAGGAACTCATCTCTTTCTTCATGTTCCGGACTAGCGCTATGTGTCTGATAAAAGTTGGCTCAGACAGGACGGACGTCACAGGTGGATGCCGCAGACCACGATGTCGTTGCCGTCTATGGCATCGTAGATGTCCATGACCTTGGATTCCATACCATCGGTCGGGAGGTTGAAGACATCCAGAAGCATCTTGACCAGGATCAATATGACATCCTTCTCGGAAACGGAGGTGGGGTCTCTGTGGATGGCCTCGACTATGTTTCCAATGGCACCCAGGCATATGCACATGCGGATCCTGAAATCCTCTGACTCGGTGTCCACCAGGTGGTTCGTATCCTTCGCCTCCACCCATCTCTGCATAAGATCGAGGATCCTGTTCATGGCATCCCATTTCTCATGGGCCACCGAGAGGAACTCTGCGATGCGTGGTGACCTGAACGATACGTAGATCTCCAGTATGATCGGGAATCCCACCATTTCCAGGAACGTGGGGTTGTCCAGAAGCTTTTCCGATTCCTTGACGCAATCGTCCAGTGCCTCGGCGATGATGTCCGCGAAGATCTCCTCCTTCCCATGATAGATGTTGTAGAGGCTGCCGTTCAGGATGCCGGCTTTCTGCAGGATCTGGCGGGTGGTGGTCTTCTCGTATCCGTTTTCCAGGAACAGTTCGACGGATACATCCAGGATGCGGCGTCTGAGCTCTTCGGTCTTCTCGGCCTTGCCTCTTCCGCGTCTTCCTTCCATCGTATCTCCTGTCTTCTTAGGACATCCCATAATCACGTTCTGTACGGTATAAAATGGTTCTTTCAGTCGCTTCCTTCGATCACATCCGATACTTCGATGTTATTTTTGAGCATGTTCAAAAATGTTAAATACCATACTAAATTTGAGCGCGCTCAAGTGAAAACATGTTTGAGAACTATTCCAAATTCGTTCTGAAACATCCGAAGTCCATGATCGCGGTCTGGATCGTCGCCATACTGGTGGCACTCCCGTTCGCGGCCCAGGCCGAGGAGGTCCTCAGCTACGATATGACAGGCATGGGCGGTTTCACCTCCGAGGCAACCGAGGGGGCCGACATCGTCTCAGAGCATTTCGAAGGCGGTCTGAATGTGGACACCGTCCTGGTGATCCCCTATGAGGGCCAGTCCCAACTGTCCGATATAGAGAGCAAACTGCTGGCATCGGGGACTTTGGGTTCCGATATCGCCGAGAGATACGGTGATGATGTCACATATAGCGTCATGGGAGCCTTCAACAGCGACGGCTCCGAGAACGGGGTGTTCATGGTCCTCATCGATTTCGGTGAGTTGGATGCCATGGAGGAGATCGGAAACATCAGGGATGTCGTGTCCAAGTCCATGGGGGATGCGGGTCTAGCCGACATGGCCCATTACATCACCGGCGGTACGGCCATCACGTATGACACGATGCAGGGTGCGAATGCCGATGTGGCCAAGATCGATCCCCTTTCGATCCTTCTCATCCTGCTGCTGCTCGGGCTCTTCTTCTGGACCCTCGTAACCGCACTGGCGCCCCCGCTCGTCGTCGGCGGTGCCTACGGACTGGTCCTGGCGCTGATGTTCGCGCTCGGTCAGATGTTCGACATCTTCTACATCACCAAGACCATCGTGCTGGTCTCCATGCTCGGAGCCGGCTGTGACTACTCCATATTCATCATCTCCAGGTACAGAGAGGAACGCAAGGCAGGTAAGGAGAAGCCCGAGGCGGTCACCGAGGCCATCAAGTGGGCCGGCGAGTCCGTCATGACATCCGGTATGGCGGTCATCATCGGATTCGCCGTCATGTCCCTCTGCTCGTACAGCCTCGTCTCATCCATGGCCATCGTTCTCGCCATCGGAATCGTCGTCGCCATGCTGGCCGCCCTCACCCTGATCCCGGCCATCCTCGCGGTGCTAGGGGACAGGATCTTCTGGCCGAGGACGATAGATTCCTACAGGTCCGGAAGCAAGGAGCGCAACGGCGTGTACGGAAAGCTCGTCGACTTTAGCAAGAGGTACTTCACCCGTGCCGGCAGGTTCTCCACCAAGCATGCAGTACCGATAGTGGTCGTGGCCATCCTCCTGACGGTCCCCCTCGGATACGTCGCAATGACATCCGAGGATTCGTTCGACATGGTCAGCGTAATGCCCGACAGCGATGCCCGTGAGGGTGTGGATGCGGTCACATCGAACACCGACGGCGGACTGATCATGCCGACATACGCACTCCTCCAGCTGGAGTCGCCCATCGCCCAGGTCACCAAGATCTCGGACGATGTGGGCGTCCTCACGTGGACGGATCCCTCGTATCTGAGCGGACTCTCCATGGTTTCCCAGATGATCGTGTCCGATGATGACAACATCAGTTACGCCCTTGGACCCACATCATGGTCGGCAGTGTACGGTATGGCATACCAGGCGATACTCGAGAAGGGGGTTCCTGCATCAATGGTCACCCCAGAGGTGGTCAACAGGGCCGCCCTCACGGCACTTCCCGATATGGTATCCCTGCAGTTGGAGCAGTTCTTCGACAGGTTCGGATGGAATCTAGCTCCTGACACCATGCTGCCTCTGAGCGCCACCATGCAGATCCCCGTCGAATCGCTGATAGATTATGCGGTGAACGTGGGTGCCGGACTCGTGTCCAACGATGGTACCTACGTGCAGCTGATGATCATCGTCAAGGATGAGCCAATGTCCACCACATCCATGGGATCCATCGGTACGATCAGGGACACGATCTCCGATCTCAGGGAGGATGACCAGTATGCGTGGATCGTTGATTCATGGGTCCTCGGAACAGTTGCCAAGCTCTCGGACATCTCCGATGTGGTCAACGGCGAGTTCCACTGGATCGAGTTGGGTGTCATCCTGCTGATCTACGTGCTCCTGTTCCTCGTTCTGGGATCCTATCTCACACCGGTCAGGTCCCTGGCGACCATCCTGATGAGTGTCGTCTGGACATTGGGGATGGTACAGCTGCTGTTCGTGCATGCACTGTCCACGGATGTGGTCTGGATAGTGCCCATCGTCCTCTTCGTCATCTGTCTCGGACTCGGTATGGACTACGATATCCTGCTGACAACACGCATAAGGGAGGGTAAGCTGAAGGGTCTATCCGACGATGAGGCCATCCAGGATGCATTGGTCAGATCCGGCTCCATCATCTCCCTCTGCGGACTGATCATGGGAGGAACCTTCCTCACGCTCCTGCTGTCCGGATCCGCCATGCTCCAGGAGGTCGGATTCGCCCTCGGATTCGCGATCCTGGTGGATTCGTTGGTCGTCGTCCCGTATGTGGTCCCAGCACTTATGCACCTCATGGGCAAGTGGAGCTGGAAGGGCCCCGCATTCCTGGACAGGTCCGGATCCAAGCAGAAGACCGAAGAATGACACAAACCTCTTCGACCGTCTCCTCGAAACGGAGGCGGTCTTAAACCTGTTAACATACTCTGTTCGGAAAATCACGAGCCCCCTACAACCACTCCGTTGCCGGTGACTCC
>JBJEIK010000302.1:0-4288 GCA_051876975.1 Candidatus Methanomethylophilaceae archaeon | reverse complement strand
CCTATGGTTCTGCAGACCGTGTATGCCTGCGGGATCCCCTTCCACGATGTGAGTGTAGGCATAGTCCAGTTTGGGGAACCTGTACGACCTACCATAATACTGACTTGGGAGCTTGCACACATCCTTGGCCGCCAGCATGATGTCGCTGCATTCGGTGAACGTCCCCTTCAGGTTCCAGGGCTCATGGTAAAGGAACTTCCCCATGTCGTAGGCGATGTTGTATGCTGTGACGACCTTTCCCCTGAGGATCCTGCGAACATCCTCGATGACCTTCATCGCCGGCGGTGCATCCGCGACCATGTCCAGGGTCATGTCCGTGTTCTGGAAGATCCAAGCGTTCCTGTGGTAATCATCCCAGGAATCCACATCGTATCCCAGAACGGAGGAGTACACATCCTCTACGGTACCTCTGTGGAGGTTCACCTTCGTCATGCCGATGTCCACCACAAGGTCCTTGGGAGCGCCTTCGAGGCCGGTAGTCTCGGTATCCAGGACAATGATCTCCTCCGGCGGTATATCGTCTAGGGTGAAGTATGGGGACATACCGACTCCATCTTCCGACTCGTATTTGAAGTACATCATCGATTGGGTGTCATGCATTACGGTGATGTGATCGGAGCCACGTTCGTCGCCCGTCCGAACAGGTTCATAGCTCTCGTCCAGATAGGTGACAGGCTCGAGAAGGTCCATGTGAGGAACACCGGCAGATGTAAGGAGATACTCATTCCGGGCACGAGGGTCATCCTGGTGGAATCGGACAACCCCGAGAGGAAGACCCGCTACGACCTCATAGCGGCCTACAAGGGTGACATACTGATCAACATCGATACCATGGCCCCGAACAAGGTCTTTCAGGAGTTCATCCCGGTCTCCGGACTGTTCGGGGACTCGCCCATCGTGCATCCGGAGAGGAAGTATGGTGATTCCCGCTTCGATTTCTATATCGATATGGGGACCAAGGAGGCTTTCGTCGAGGTCAAGGGCGTCACTCTGGAATCAGACGGTGTCTGCAGGTTCCCGGATGCACCAACAGAAAGAGGTCTGAAACATGTTTTCGGTCTGATGGATGCGGTGGATGACGGCTATGATGCATACATAGCATTCATAGTGCAGATGGAGGGGACGGAATACGTGTCCCCCAACTATGACACGCATCCCCAGTTCGGTGAAGCACTTAAAATGGCCGTGGATAGGGGAGTGAAGGTCCTGGTCTTCGATTGCAGGGTCACCGAGGACTCGTTGACCGTGGACCATCAGCTCCCGTTCGTCTTCTGAATCACTCGTAATCAGTGTTCCCGCGTTTCTCGGAGGGGTTCTCCTCCTCCAGGACGCCGATGAGCCTGATGTAGTCGGAAACGGCCTTCTCCTGGTCGTTGATCATCTGATGCACAAGGTAGATGTTCTTCATGGTGGGGTTGGCGTCCATGAACCTGCCGTCCAGGGGCTCCTCCTTCATCATTCCCACGACCATGACCCTCATGCTCCTGGTTCCGGCCTTGGAATCCTCGTAACCCACGACAGCATCCAGCGCCGCCTCTCCGTAGGATGTGGCGTTGATGTACTTCATGGCGGCCTCGGCGATCTCGGGATAATGGGTGAAGTCCACTCCCTCGACGAGGTTCTCGAAGTCCTTCTTCAGCTGTTTCTGGAAGTAGGCGTACCTCTTGATCTTGGATATGCCGACGTCGGAGACGAGTTCCGACGGTCCGTACATGTCCCTCATGTCCTGGATGGAGAACTGTGAATCGATCTGGAACTTTCTCACCGTCTTTCCATTGGGGGTGACGACCATGTTCTTCCTGACAAGGTACATGTCGATGTCCGGCTGGATGATGCGGTTGTGGCGGAGGATCGTCCTGGCCTCCTCACGTTTCTTCCTGCCCTCCTTGTTGCTTGAAACAAGTGTGTCCAGGAAGACAACTACGAACACAAGTGCTATGGTGTTGCAGAAAATGTTGTTCATGTAGTCCCCGAAGGTCCAGATGTCATCGATCGCGACGACCACGAGGAACATGATCAGGCTGAGCACGAGGATCATCACCACCGATTTGACGACGGTGATGTTCATGTGCTCCTTCTCCACGTTGGAGGCCCTGACCTTCTTGAAGCTGGAGTCCAATCCCTTCTCGGATGTTATCCCGGGGATCTCCGGCATGCTGATCTTCATGTCAGTTGCTCTCCCTGAGGATTTCCCTTATCCTGTCCTGGGTCTCTGTGGCGGTGCAGATGGTATTCACCATGTACACCCTGCAGCTGTCAAGGTACCTTCTGAAGAACTCCGTGCGGATGGCGATGTGCCTCTCATCCCTCACCAGCTGGTGGGGGTTGCAGAAGTCGTGCTCCATCAGGTATGCGAGTGCGGTCTCGGTGTCGAGCTTGCGAACGACCTCCGGATCCTCCCTGTCCCTCTTGAGCAGGATGATGTTCCTCACGGCGGTCCTCTCGATCACCGATCCCTCTCCGGCCACCCATCTGACGTTACCGATGCCGCGTCCCTTGTTATCGAACCTGACGCAGGTCACGAGGGGTTTGTACTCCTCCCAGACGTCGCCGATATCGGCGTCGATGTAGCAGTTCTTCTCGGATCCTGAGATCTTGGGCCTTCCGCATCCGAGTTTCACGAAGTACCAGTCATCGGAGATCAGATGGGAGTTTGGCATCCTGAGAAGTCCCCATGACTGGGTGGTCTTCCCCGTCTTGGATGGTGCGATCAGGGTGACCCCCGCACCATCGATGTCCAACACGGCACCGTGGACCGAGTATATCCCATGGGATTCCTCGAGGATGTTGCCTGCAACACCCAGGGCGATGCTCTTGATCCATCCGTAGTAATCGAAGTTGAACAGGAAAACCAGGTGGGATGACAGGTCGTACTCCACATGGAGCTCCGCTCCCTCCTCATCCAGGCAGTAGATGCGGGCGTGGGACCTGACCCTGTCAGACATGTGGTAGAAGTTGTCGGTCCACATGTCAAGGTAATCCTTGTTGTCTGTGAACAGCTCTACGCAGACCCCGTTGATGTCGGCTTTGGAGCTGTAGTAGTTCATCGACGAGCAGCGGGCGAGTAGCTCCGCTGTCCTGTCGGCTTCTATGAGAGTTACCTCGTAAGCCATTCTTTTCTCCCCGATGAGGCGATGACTTGCCCGTACATAAAGGGCATGAGGCCATTATCCATAGGTCACTGATTTCTACATCGTCAGCGGATACACCCTCCATGACCGGATACGAAGTGATAGAGGTCGAAACTGGGAAGACCAGTATGACGGATATCACCTCCAGGGTGAGGGAGTGCATCCGCAGGAGCGGCGTGAAGGATGGGATCTGCGTCGTGTTCTCGATACACACCACCGCAGGCATAACGATCAACGAGAATGCCGATCCCGATGTCCAGAGGGACATGCTCTACGGATTGGACAAGGCATTCCCCATCAGGGACGAGTACAGGCATGCCGAGGGCAACTCCCATGCGCATCTTCGCACGAGCTGCGTCGGACCCTCAACCACCGTCATAGTCTCCGACGGGGAACCTGTTCTGGGCACATGGCAGGGCATCTACCTGTGCGAGTTCGACGGTCCTCGCAGGCGCAGGGTCCTTGTGAAGACGTTAAGCGGTTGATTCCGCCTCTTCCGATTTGGGGACTATGACCTGTACGAACTGGTTCCTGGCACCCCATTCGGCTATGGCATACAACACGGGGAGGATGGAGTGGCCCCTGTCTGTGAGGGAATACTCCACACGGATCTTCCCATCGGTGATGACCTTCCTGACTATCATCCCGTCCTCCTCCAATTCCTTCAGCTGTTTGGTGAGTATCCTGGATGTGATCTCGCCTATCCTCTTCTGCAGCTCCGAGAATCTCATGGTTCCGTTCATGCACAGCATGCAGAGTATGGTGCCCTTCCATCTGCCCTCGATCACGGACATCGTCGCGTCGATGGCGCAGTTCATCCTGTGCTCGATCTCCTTCATGATTATTAGTATCATATTGATATTTAATTACCTTTTGTAACAACTTATTAATATCATAATGATACTGCTACTTATCGATCAATATGAGCAAGATCGTTGCCATCGTATCAAGCCCCAGGGCCAAAGGCCAGGGAAACGCAATCGTCGAGAAGATGATCGAGGTCGCCAAGGCCAATGGAAACGAGGTCGAGACATTCTACCTCAACAAGCTCGAGAACCTCACCGGATGCCAGGCGTGCATGGGATGTAAGAAGAAGAAGGGAAAGTGTATCAGAAAGGATTCACTCACCCCCGTCCTCGATGCCGTTGCCGAAGCTG
>JBJEIK010000301.1:0-4299 GCA_051876975.1 Candidatus Methanomethylophilaceae archaeon | reverse complement strand
TCAAGATATGTGCGTATAACGCTGGCCTCGGCTGAACCGAACGGGACCTTGGATGTCCTCCTGATGTCACCGTAGTCCTGGACAGCGACGAAACCGTCCTCGGAGGGTTCCAGGGATTCCGTGTAGGCGAACTGCTGCACATCCAGCATCTGGGCGACCTCGAACGGTACCTGCCCGGTATCACCGTCTATGGCCTGCCTTCCGAAGACCATGAGATCTGCATCACATGCGAAACGCGTTATGAAGGCGACGATCGCCCTGGCGGTGGCCCAGGTGTCGGCACCGGCGAACGTCCTGTCGGTCAGGAGGTAGGCCTTGTCGGCACCCAGCTCCAGACATCTCCTGAGGGCGGATTCGGCCTGGGGAGGCCCCATTGTGAACACCTCCACGGTGTCATCCGGACCCTTCATGTCCAGGACCTTCCCCAAAGCGTACTCGCAGTACGGGTTGAGGATCGACGGGACCCCCGTCCTCACGAGGATACCGTTCTGGTCCACGGACACCTTCGCCGTGTCGGGGACCTGCTTCACTGCCACCAGATACTTCATTCGGATCCCTCCAGGATGTTGCCGATGTTCAGGATGCCGTTGGGGTCCAACGCATACTTCACATTCCTGAGGGCCCTGACGCCCTCCTCACCGTACATCATGCGGATGTAATGGGTCTTGATCTTACCTATGCCGTGCTCCGCACTGGGTGAACCTCCCAGCTCCACGGCCTTGCGTGCGAACTCGTCGTACAGGACATTGGCCTTCTCGAAGTCCTCCATGGAACGGAGGATGATCTCCACATGGGGATGGTTATCACCGATGTGTCCGAAGACGACGAACGGGAGTCCCTCCTCCTGGAGCCTTCTGTAGTAGTAGGACATCATCTCGTCTGCGGAATCGTCCGGAACGGACATGTCCGTACCCATCTTGTGGATCTTCGGCATCTCGCCCTTGAGGGATGCCACGTACTCGAAGATCGACTTGGGGATGGAATGCCTGAGCTCGCGCATACGGTCCGTGTCCTCCTTCTCGTGACCGCACCAGGACCTCTCCAAGGAGGTGTTGTGTGCCTCCAGGATCTCCGACAGACGGTCGTAGCGCTTCCCGATATCATCGGTCACCTCCATGTCGAAGAAGAGTGCGGAGCCGGCATCCCCGGGCAGCATGGGTGCACGGATGAGCGCCGGATCCGATGACATCACATCCCTCAGGAGGTCCAACGACCTGCAGTCCATGTACTCCAGGAACTCGGGGACCACGACCTTGTCGGCCTTGATGTCCTTGACCGCCGCCAGGGCATCCTCGTCGGTGGGGAAGAAGACAATGTTGGATACGTGGGGGTTCCATGGGATGATGCGGATATCAGCCTCGGTGATCACCCCGAATATCCCCTCGGAACCTATGAACAGGTCCATAAGGTCCATGTTCTCCCGGATCATCGGACCTGCGGCGTTCTTCACCTTCCTGTTGAAATCGTAATGTGGGAGCTCGAAGGAGTAGTAGTTCCTCCCGGACGGGAAGGACATCCTCCTCCCATCGGCCTTGTACTCCCCGCGTCTGATGGCTATGAAGTTGCCCTCCGGAAGGACCACCCTGAGCCTGCGTACCCAGTCCCTGGTGGGACCGTACCTGTATGTCCTGGGACCGGACGCGTTGGTGGCGATGTTCCCTCCGATGGAACCGCCCAGCTCTGTGGGGTCCACCGGGTAGAAGTACGGGACGGGCTCGTCCCTCAGCGATTCCACGGCTCCGGGGGAGAGGTCGACGAGACCGTCGAACGACCTGTTCCTGAGGATGTCGTTGATCTCGCGGATGGTGATGCAGGGCTGGACCCTGACGAAGTACCCCTTCCTGTCCTTCCCGATGCCGACCATGCCGGACATGTGCTCCAACGAGAGGACATCCCCTCCCTGCGGGACCGATCCCCCGCAGAGCCCGGTCCTCAATCCGCTGACGGTGAGCCTCAATCCCTTGCTGTTGGCGTAGCGCATGGCATCCCTGAGCTCGGACTCGTCGTAGGGGAGGATCACGTTGTCGGCCCTCCCGGTCATCTTCGATTCATCCGCCAGGTAGGATGCCTGTGTGATCCTCTGCCTGTTGAACATGTCACTCATCCCAGATGCGCGGTATCATGGCCGCGATGACGGACTGCTCGGTGAGGGTCTTGCGGTCTATGAGCCCCTTGCTCAGAAGTCCTACCGCACCCTGTCTCTTCCCGATGTCCGTGTTGCCGTAGACCTCGTGGACGGCGTCCCCGACGGTCATCCCGTTGCGGACAAGCACGGCTATCCTGTCCGGGTATCTGAATCCCGATCCGTGGCCGTATGTGACCTTGCCGTCACGGGATATGATCGTGCAATGCTGTATGTCATAGAGGCCGTCGAGCATCTCGAAGACACCTGCCTCTATGCCCACCGCCATGTCGTGACCGCCCAATGCGGCCCTGGCCCTGTTCTCGGAACCCTGATGGGTCTGGTCGCCGAAGGGCTGGTCCGGGACACCCGAGGGGACATCAACGGCGGTTATCCTGACATCGCCGTACACCTTCTCCATGACAGTCCTCACGGCTGCGACCTTCACCCTGTTGCCAGAACCGACGGCGATGTCCATGACATCCCTCCTGCCGGACCTTCCGTACTCCCCGCGGAGGATGGCGGAAGAACTGATCTTGGAATCGCCAGACATGACCAGCGGGACGACGGACAGCTCCATGGGCTCCAATCCCCTCTCCCTGCGACGGTCGTTCAGGACCCTTCCGTTGGGAAGCGTCTCCTCCGATACGACCAGAATATCGACCGAATCCATGACCTCGTCCGGACCGTATATGTCATCGATGACGAAAAGCGAATACGGACCCAGGGTGTTTAGATAGGATTCCAACTCCCTCCTGCGGATCTCCAGCGGCACCACCTCATCCCTTCCGTTGGATGCCATGGAATCCGAGGTAATACCGACGAAAACCCTGTCCCCGACCTCGAAGGCCCTCTCTATAAGGGACCTATGACCGTCATGGAGGACATCGAAGGTCCCTGCGACAGCTGCCGTCCTCATAATGTCAGGACAACCAGGACGATGGTCACGGCGACGATGCCGAGCCATATGAGCATGAGTTTGCGGAGCTTTCCCTTGACTTCCTTGCCGGATTCCTCCTGGCAGGATTTGCTGCAGAACCTCCCCTCCCCAACGAACGCCTTCCCGCATCCGGCACAGTGCCTGTGCTGGGGGATCTTCTCTGTGATCTCGACCATATCACTCGACCTCCTTCACCCTGCGGTCCGCCTCGTTGTGGACGATGATCATGCAATGGTCCGCATGGAGACTGTAGGGCCCGATGCATATCTTGTCGGGATAATAAGAAAGGAGCGCCTGCTCCTCATCCTCGGTGAGGTCGTGGTTGTCACCCAGCACGAAGACCGGATTATCGGGGAAGTCGTACTCCCTGCAATCGACACCGTCCTCCTTCAGGTAGACGAAGCTGCCCACCTTCGAGAGCTTCCCGAGGACATCGTAGAAGGACATCCTGGTGACGTAAACACCGGGTGAGGATTTGACCTCCTCGTCCTTGCCGACGGGTTTCAGGAGTGCGTTCCTGATCAACGATGCGGTGCTCCTCTCGTCGGGGTTCAGGTACCTCAGGTCCTCCCCTTTGAATATCACCGTCTTCGGAGCATCATCACCTCCCTCCATCACGAGGTAGATCTCGACGTCCTTGCGGAGGTTGTGGCTGAGGAAGAAGGCGGAGTTGACGCATCTGACCAGGATGTCGAGCCTTCCGGCCCCTCCGGCGATATCGTCCAACTTGAAATCGCCAGTGGACACGGCCTTGTGGCCGGTGATGACGAAGTATCTCATTGGGATCCCTGCAGTTCCTTGAGGCTGTCCAGGTCCACACCGCCGAGCTGTTTCATGAACTGCTTCCTCATCTTGCGGTCCTTTCCGATGGATGACATCATCTTCTTGCTCTGGTTGTACTGCTTGAGGAGCTCCCTGACATCGTGGGACGTGACGCCGGCTCCGGCAGAGATCCTCTCGATACGTTTGGCCTTGATGATGGAGGGATCCTCCTTCTCCTCGTTGGTCATGGAGTCCATGATCACACGGAAGACCTGCAGCTTCTTCTGGGAGGCCTCGTAATCGATGCGGTCCTCTATGCTGCTCATTCCGGGGATGAGGCTCATGATCTTCTGAAGGGTTCCCATCTTACCGACCGCGGCCATCTGATAGTACATGTCGTTCAGGGTGAACTTCCCGGTCATCATGGCCTTGGCGACCTTGCCCATGGCCTCCTCCTCGTCACCGATCTCGTCCT
>JBJEIK010000300.1:0-4302 GCA_051876975.1 Candidatus Methanomethylophilaceae archaeon | reverse complement strand
CGTATCTCATGAAATGGTCGGAACAGAGGTGGGTACCGTTGTACCTTATGTAGGTGACGGCATCCCTGCCGCAGATGTCACATCTCATCCCCCTTCACCTCCATCAGGGATTCCAGCTTGGCTGCCAGGACCTTGGAGGGGATGTCGGGCAGGGAGATCATCGTCGTCCTTCCGCCGTCGCTGACGACCTCGGTCCTGAGCAGTCCCTGACCCTCCATCTTCTGGATGTAGGTCCAGAACTGGGTGTGCTTGCGGGGGATGGTCTGATACTCTTCGCACACGACAGCATATGTCTTCTCCGCCACCGATATCGGGATCGAGAGGTTGTTCCTCATGGCCCTGGCTATCGCCAGCAAAGCGATACGCTGGTTCATGTCAAGCGAAATGAGCTTGGACTCGGTGACGTTGCTGTATATCATGGCCTTTGCCGCACGGACGTGCTCCACATCGACCTCACCCCTGTCGTCGCCCTCCGCTATGTTGGCAGCCCTGTCCAGGAGCTCTATGGCCATCCTCGCATCACCATACTCGGCCGCATTGGCCGCTATGAGTCTGAGGGAATCCTCGGATATCCTCCCGGGGATGATGGCCTCCTCAGCCCTTGCGGTGACTATCCTGAGGAGCTCCTCCTCGGTGTACCTGTTGAATGTGACTGTGTTGGACCTCCTGAACGTGGAACGGGAGGCCTCGTCCAGCCTGTCCAGGATGGGATACTGCGATATCAGCATCAGTGATACGGTGGCCGAATCGGTGGCACCGTCCGAGAACCTGGTGAGCTGGTAGATCAGGTCTATCTGACTCTTCCCTATCAGGGAATCCGCCTCATCGAGGACTATGACCAGATTGCGCTTGTTGGCAAGGAGGTGGTTCCTCAGCACACGGGCCATCTCGTCCACGGAGAATCCCCTGTCGGGATACCCGGGATCGAAGAACCTGATGATCTGCAGGATGACCGAGGCCTCTGACCCCCTGTTCCTGCAGTTGACGAATATCACCTCGATGGGTTTCCCCTTCGACCTGCAGTAATCGCCCATGTCGGCACAGAACCTCTTGGCGGTTGCCGTCTTCCCGGTACCGACGCTTCCTGTGAGGAAAGCGCTGCAGGCCCTGCCGTCCAACGCAAGCGGACGGAACAGGACCTCCAGGTTACCCATCTGGACCTCCCTGTCGACCAGGACCTTCGGTACATAGTCGTAATCGAGCTTTGACGCATCTGCGATGATGGCGGACCTGGATTCGAACATGTCAGTTCCTGCTGCAACGGATGAGTCCGGAACATGGGATGACGTTTATGCCCTCCCTCTCCCAGACATCGGAGATCAGATTGATACCGAGGGAATCGGATGCCATGTGACCCGAGATTATGAGATTGACGTTGGCCTTCCTAGCCTCCTCGTAGTGGCTCTCGGGGAAATGCATGCCCACGACCGTTCCAACGCCGGCATCGGCCAGCTTCTGGTACATCTCCTTGGGTCCCGATGTTCCGCCGGTCATCTTGAAGACCACCTTACCGCACCTGTCATCCTTGGAACCCACCATGATCCTCGGGCCGTCGTTGCATCTGGCGGCGGATCTGAACTCGGGTTCCGTGAGAAGGGTGTCGATGATGTCGGAGAGCCTGTAGGGGACCTTCTCCGAGAACAGGACCTCCAGATAGTCCTGGACCATGTTGTCCGCAGGGGAGTGGACGTTGAAGAGGGGGATGTTCAGAAGCTTGGCGGCATCCACAGCTTGGTTGTAGTTGGAACCGAGGACGTTCCTGAGAACCTCATCGACCCTGGGCTTCAGGATACCCTCGGCGACATTGATCGGCATGCCCGCGTTGTGGAACATATCCGCCTGTATGGACATGACCTCGGGGAACCTGGACCTGGCGGTACCGATGGGGTGATGGGCGACAAGTGCGGAGATGTCCCTCCCTTTCTCCCTGAGCCTGTCGGCCAGGAGGACCTCGCCCGTACCGATGTCGATGCCCCACATGACATCGGTGACATCGATGTCCTTCGACTCCTCGGCCAATGCACTGAACCTGGAATCCGTGTATGGGTTCCAGAGACGCTCGGTGTCGAACAGGTCCTTCCTGTCATCCTCGAGCTTTTCGTATGCCTCCTTCGCATCGGAGAGCACCTTGCGGACCTCTCCCTCTGGGCGAGGGTCCTTGGACATTCCCGTCTCGATGGCGAGCCTGTAGGCATCGTAGATCTTCATGGTCGATGGTGATGCATCGGAGATAGTTAAAAACTAGGAATGGGAAAGGGGCCCGACCGTCATCCCGACGGAATGGACCGTTTGTCTCCGGAGACGGGTGATCCCTCACCAGGGAGGCTGTCCGTCCTCCAACAGCTTGGCGTTGTAGTACTTCACCTGCTTGTTGGAATCGATGATGGAGTAGATCCATACAGCGAATGTGATTATCCCCAATGCCACCAGGACAGCGACCGCGAACATGCTGCTCATGCACAGGACGGTGACGAACATGCCGACAGCCAAAGCAACCTCCAGCCCCAACAGGACGATCCCGTCGGTAACCTTGCCAGCATAGATGTGTCCAAGTCCTGCGAGTACGATGGCCAGTATCAGCGCCATCCCCTCACTCTTCTTGTTCATTAGGATGGCCGTCTGGGAGTTCGCCGCTCTATGAACGGTGCCGTCGATGGAGAATCCGCATACGGGACAGAATTTCGATCCGTCCTCCAGCTCCCTGCCGCAATTCCTGCAGTACATTGTTCATCCCTTGGAACACGACATGGTGGCTACTGCAATAAAAACACACTGGCGAGAATCCCAATCGACACGGTTTTATCATCCGGTTACTTGGAGGGTCTCGGTCACCATGAACGAGATCTGGACAGAGAAATACAGGCCGAGGACCCTCGATGACGTCGTAGGACAGAAACACGTAACCGAGAGACTCAAATCCTATGTGGCTTCCAGGAACATGCCCCATCTCCTGCTCACCGGCCCCGCCGGAACAGGGAAGACCACCTGTTCCCTGGCACTGGCTAGAGGTATGTTCGGTGACGAATGGAAAGGCAACTTCATCGAGCTCAACGCCTCCGACGAGAGAGGTATCGATGTGGTCCGCGGCAAGATCAAGGAGTTCGCAAGGACCTCACCTCTGGGAGGGGCGGAGTTCAAGATTATCTTCATGGACGAGGCCGATGCACTCACTTCCGATGCACAGGCCGCGTTGAGAAGGACCATGGAGAAGTACTCCGGGATCTGCAGGTTCATCCTCTCATGCAACTACTCATCGAAGATCATCGACCCCATCCAGTCCAGATGTGCCGTGTTCAGGTTCAAGCCCCTGACCACCGAGGACATCAGGGAGTTCCTCCAGATGATAGTGACCAAGGAGAACGTCGATATCACGGACGAGGCCATGGCAGGACTTGTCCATGTCGCACGCGGTGACATGAGGCGTGCCGTCAACTCCCTCCAGGTAGCCGCATCCCTCGGAAAGACCATCGATCTCGACCTGATCTACCAGACGACCGGAATGGCCAATCCCGAAGCTGTCAAGAACATGCTGGAGACGGCACTATCTGGTGATTTCGTCAAGGCCAGGAACATGCTTGACGACACCATGATAACATTCGGACTCTCCGGACAGGACATCATCAGACAGATGCACTCGGCGATCTTCGATCTGACCATCACCGACTCCGAGAAGGTCAGGCTCATGGACAAGACCGGCGAGATCGAGTTCCGCATCGTGGAGGGAAGCAACGAGAGGATCCAACTCGAGGCCCTCCTCGCATACCTGGTGATGGTGGGCGGGAACAAAAGATGAGGGGGTACATCCCCCTTCGATCACCCGTCTCCACTCCATGCTCTTTTTATTGATTTAAAGTAAACGATTTTTACTTTAATTACCTAAAGTAAACAGTCATGACTTTATTTTACTAAAGTAAAAGTAGAAACTACACCTACACACAACCATGGAACCTTTCTTCGGCCGTAAGAGCGAGCTAGCTCTTCTCGACAGGATATATCATGAAGAGAATGAGAAAACGTGCATGATCTACGGACGCCATCGTATCGGAAAGACCGAACTCCTCAGACAGTTCTCGACCGGCAAGAAGACGCTGTTCATACAATTCACAGAATCCTCGGAGAAGGCAAATACGGAGATTCTGGCAGATGAGATAAAGGAACTGACAGGTACGGATGTCGGAATCGAAGGAATCCATCAGGCCCTTGAAAAGATAGAGGACATCTGCAACGACAAGAAGACGCTGATAGTGTTCGACGATATCCATCATCTACTCAAAGGCGACAAGGCCATCACCTCAGAGATTC
>JBJEIK010000299.1:0-4350 GCA_051876975.1 Candidatus Methanomethylophilaceae archaeon | reverse complement strand
ACCGTCGCACATGTCAGCCCTGACCAGTGTGGCCTTGCCTTCCACCAATGCGATGGCACCCTCATGGCATGCGTTGACGCAGAGTCCGCATCCGTCGCATTTCTTCCTGTCGATGGAAACCTTCCTTCCGTTCATGGATACCTGATTGTCACCAGAGATTATAATGCGGAAGTTTCCAGGAGGATATCATCATCCAATGAATCACAATTACGATGTTATCAATATAATCACTTATTGAATATCTTTATGTATTCGTATTTTGTATAATACTATACTATTGGAAGGAAGTACAATGACGTATGAGCTGATGCATAAGGATGTCCCGGTGATACAGTTGGACATCGAGAAATGGGGATGGATAGAGACTGTTGGACCAGTGATCTCGGAGGAGCACATGCCCTTGGGGATACAGAGCAAGACGAATTGGAATCATTACAGTCTGTATGACTGGTGGGATTGGCGTTTCATCCCTATGCATCGTTCTGGTTTGGATGAGATCCTGTATGGGCTCGGGATGGGGTATGATGAACTCTTCGAGAGGTCCCTGGCCCTCAACCTCACCGATTTCTACTGGATCAGACCAGTTGGTTCCGGCTTGTCTTGGAGGGATGTAAACATGAGGGATAACGGATTTTCGGAGGAGTTCGGAGATGTCCTGATGGATGGTCTCAAGGAGGGTCAGGTTCCCGACCTCAGGTCTCCCGACATCTGCACCAACGGTGACCTCAGGAAGAGATGGAAGATGATCGACGGGAAGGCCAATCTGGTGAAGCACGGTTATCCGGATTACTATCAGGAGCCGTTCAACGAGGTCGTCGCATCGAGGATCATGGACTTGTTGGACATCCCCCATGCCGAGTACAGGCTGTTGAAGGTAGGTGATGAGGTGTTCAGCACATGTCCGACCATCTTCGAGGGAAACGTCGAGTTCGTTCCCGCGGTACACGTGTACATCAACTACTCCAAGAGGAACGATGTCAGCGACTACCAGAACTACATTGACACCTGCAGGTCATTCGGTGTCGATGTGACCGAAAGTGTGGATGACATGCTGATCGTGGACTATCTGATCTGCAACTACGACCGCCACTACAACAACTTCGGCATCATCCGCGATCCGGAGACATTGGAGTGGATGGGTCCCGCTCCAATCTTCGACAGCGGAGCATCCCTCGGATGCAATGTGTCTACCGAATGGTTCTATGAGGGTCGCTCCATGAGTGCAAGCCGTTCAACAGACATTTCGACACGCAGATCGGGCACGTAAAGACATTCGACCGTCTGAACAGGGAAGCCCTGAGGTCGATCCCCTCGGTCCTGGAGGAGGTCTTCTCCGATGAGGAGGGATGGCTGTACCCGGAACGCACACCTCTCATCGTGGGTCTGGTCGAGAGGAGGATAGACTCCATCCTGGGCATGATGTGATCTCCGAATCGGTTGTCACTATATACTTGGAAATGTATTGGATTATTATTCCAACTAAGTGCCGGGTAGGTAGTGCAGATGACCGTTTCTGATGATATCATCGTGAGTGCCCACGGGCTCGTGAAGCGTTTCGGCGACTTCACGGCGGTGGATGGGATAGACCTAGACATTCGCAGAGGGGAGATCTTCGGATTCCTCGGACCAAACGGTGCGGGCAAGACCACCACCATGAGGATGGTCACCACCCTCACACCTCCAACGGAGGGATGGGTGGAGGTCTGCGGACACAGGCTCCACGGCACATCCGACCCGGTGAAGGAGAAGATCGGCATCATACAGCAGCACATCGCCCTCGACCGCGATGTGACCGTCAGGGAGAACATCCGCTACCATGCCATCCTCCACCGCATCTCTAGGAAGGATACGGACGAGAGGATCGAGAGGCTGTCGGAGATGATGGGACTCGGTCCGTACATGGACAAGTACGTCCTGAACCTCTCAGGAGGGTGGAAGAGGAGGGTTGCGATAGTCTGCGCCATAATCCACGAGCCGGAGATCCTCTTCCTCGATGAACCGACAGCCGGTTTGGACACACAGTCCCGTCACATGCTCTGGAAGCTCATCAGGGAGCTGAACAGGAACGGGACCACCATATTCCTCACCACTCACTACATGGATGAGGCGGAGGCACTCTGCGACAGGGTCGCCATCATCGACCACGGACGTTCTGTGAGGATGGGCACTCCGATTGAACTGTGCGAATCCATCGGGAAATGGGCGGTGGAGTATGTCGGAGATGACGGGGACAAGGTGTTCCGCTACTTCTCCGACTGGGAAGAGTCCAGGGCGTTCATGGATTCCCTTCCGAGGGACATGCCCACCGCATCCAGGGCCACCAACCTGGAGGATGTGTTCCTTGAACTGACAGGAAGGGACACCACCGCAACCGAGGAGGTGAGGTTCAGGATATGACAGCCTTCGGCGATTCCTTCCGCGTGGCATGGATCGACATGTGCTTCGTGAGGCACAACATCCTGTCCATCCTGGTGACCTGCCTGGTCTCGCCCCTCCTGTACCTCGTGGCCTTCGGATACGGTCTCGGTCAGGGGATGACCGTCGAGGGATTCGACTACATCTCGTTCATGATCCCGGGAGTCATAGCCTTGTCCACGCTGACATCATGTTTCAGCACGGTGTCCACGAAGGTGATGACGCAGAGGGTGTACTACCAGAGCTTCGACGAGCTCTTCCTCTGTTCCATGTCACCCGTCTCCATCGTTCTGGGGAAGTCGTATGCGGGTGTTGTCCGCGGACTGATCAGTGCGTTCATCCTCTATGCGTTGGGACTGTGCGTGAGTGCGGACATGAATCTGACCGTATCCGCGATCGTGACGATCGTGATCTCCTGCCTGGTGTTCTCCATGCTCGGTGTGGCATGCGGGATGCTTGCCAATTCCCATCTCACGCAGACCCTGATCACCAGCCTGATCATCATGCCGATGACGTTCCTGTGCGGCACCCTGTTCTCATTGGATGCACTTCCGGGATTCGCCCAGGCGATCATCGGTGTTCTGCCGTTGACCCACACCACCGGCTGCATTAGGGCATCGATCCTCGGTACGGCATTCCCGTGGACCTCTCTGCTGATAGTCCTGGTGTTCGGACTCGTCTTCGCAGCGGTTTCCGTGTATGTGGTGAGGAAGGGAAGGTCCTGAGAAGTAGGATGTATATGCCAACTATAATAACCGTGAACACGATGTCATTCCGATAAAGACATGCCCCAGTATATGGAACCCCAAACAGCTTCGCCATCAGCCCCGCCCATGGACGACATAGTCACCGTCAGGGACCTCACCGTCAGATTCGGTGATTTCACCGCGGTGGACGGTATATCATTCCAAGTCCGTCGCGGGGAGATATTCGGATTCCTCGGACCCAACGGTGCCGGGAAGACCACCACCATCCGTACGATCACAACGATCCAGAGACCCACCTCGGGAAGCGTGGTCATCGACGGGCACGACATCCGCAACGACTACCTCGAGGCCAGGAAGAGGATCGGCATCGCCCAGCAGCACATCAGTCTCGACAAGGACCTGACCGTCCGTCAGAACCTGAAGCAGCATGCCCTCCTCCACAAGATCCCCAAATCCGAACTGAAGGGGAAGGTGGAGTCCACCGCATCGATATTGGAGTTGGGGGACTACATGGAGAGGAAGGTGGAGAGCCTCTCCGGGGGATGGAAGAGGAAGACGGCCATCGTCGCCTCCATCATCCACGATCCCACCATACTGTTCCTCGACGAGCCCACCGCCGGATTGGACACCCGTTCCCGTCACATGCTGTGGGAGCTTGTGCGCATGTTCAATCGCAAGGGCACCACCATATTCCTCACCACCCATTACATCGAGGAGGCGGAATCCCTCTGCGACAGGGTGGCAATCATTAACCACGGTTCGATAGTCGCCATAGGTACCGTTGACGAGCTGAGGGAAAGGATAGGGAAGGTCGCTGTGGAGACATCGGCCGATGACGGAAAGACGGTGATATCCTACTACCCGACAAGAGAGGATGCCAAGGCATACACCGACACCTTGGGCGATGTATTCTTCAACGTCCGCAGGACCACCCTCGAGGATGTTTTCCTCGAGCTGACGGGTGAATCCAGGGGGAAGCTTGCATGAACAATCCCCTTTCCATATTGGATGAGACCTATCGTGTGGCCTGGGGCGACCTGGTGTACATGAAGGAGAACCTTCCGGAGGTCCTGATCACGGGTCTCATCGGACCCCTGCTGTACCTGCTTGCGTTCGGATACGGTCTCGGAAGCGGCATGTCATCCGGGAGCGGTGCGTATCTGGAGTTCATCATACCTGGTATAATCGCACTGTCCACACTCTCATGCACGTTCAGCACCGTGGCCAT
>JBJEIK010000298.1:0-4374 GCA_051876975.1 Candidatus Methanomethylophilaceae archaeon | reverse complement strand
TCCAAGGTCGTACACACATGGACTTCGGAAACGTGACGGGATTCGTCAGGGAGCATTCCGTGCTCGTGATATCCGCTGTCCTGGCGCTACTGTCCTTCGCATTCACCGAGGATCCCATCGGGTCCTTCGGTTCCATCGATGTCCGCACACTGTGCATCCTCTTCTGCTTCATGGCCACCGTTGCTGTCATGACCGGGTGCGGGGCCTTCGACAGATTGGGTTCCGCCCTTGTGTCCAAAAGCAACGGCACCCGCACACTGTGCCTTACACTGGTCCTGATACCCTATGTGTGCTCGATGTTCATCACCAACGATGTCGCCCTGATAACCTTCGTGCCCCTTGCGATCGGAGTCCTGGAAGGTGTCGGCAGGAAGGACCTGATGGCACCGGTCATCGTCCTCCAGACGGCTGCCGCCAACCTTGGAAGCGTGATCACACCCTTCGGGAATCCACAGAACCTGTACCTGTTCTCGAGATACGGACTGTCCTTCGGGGATTTCATCCAGGTTCTCCTGCCTATGGTGGTGGTCGGAACCGTCATCCTGATCGTCATGACCGTGATAATCTCCAAAGGGAAGGAGGAGACGGTGATATCGGAGAAGGGTGAACTGTCGCACAGACCCATCCTGATGATGGCATGCATCCTGTTCGTCCTGTGCATAGCGACGGTGATGAGGATGATACCGTTCCGGATCGCCCTGGTCATCGTACTGGTCTGCATCCTGGCGACGATACCGAGAGCCCTGATGAAGGTCGATTACGGACTCCTCCTGACGTTCGTCTTCCTCTTCATGTTCACCGGAAACATAGCGTCCAATCCGGAGATAGCCGATCTTCTGGGAGGGTTGATGGAATGGGACCCGATCACCACCTCAGCACTGGCGAGCCAGTTCATCAGCAACGTTCCCGCCGCCGTACTGCTATCCGGGTTCACAGAGGACTGGGCAGGACTCCTCGCAGGGGTGGACATCGGAGGGTTCGGGACACCCATAGCATCCATGGCGAGCCTGATATCGTTGAGATTGTACATGGGAACCGACGGTGCGGACATGAGGCGGTTCATGGGATTCTTCGCCGGGACCAACATCATCGTTCTGGCGACACTGCTGATCGTGTACAGGATCATCTGAGAACGGGAGAATGTGGAATGGGGTTTGGGAAGGGACGGGGGATCGCCCCGTGTTTCTCAGTATCCGTTGTAGTGGACCTTGTTCCTGTCGAACCTGTCCTCATGGGGAACGGGCTTCTCCTTGGGATATCCCACCGCCACGATGGCGAAGGGCATCAGGTTCTCCGTGAGGTCGAACATGTCCGTGATGGCGTTCATCCTCTCCCTGAGGGGTGAGATGCCGATCCACACGGAACCGAGACCGACGGATGTCGCACCGAGCATCAGGTTCTCGACGCTTGCCGCAAGGTCCTGCTCCCACATCTGGGGGACCTTCATGAGGTCCCTGTTCCCGAGGACCACGATGGCAAGAGGTGCCTTGGCCACGGGACCCGCGTAGGGAGATACCTTGGAAAGGGCCTGGATCAGCTCCTTGTCATCGACGACTATGAACTCCCATGCCTGCTGGTTCATGGCGGAGGGTGCGTACATTGCGGCCTTCAGCATGAGGTCGACCTTATCGGGCTCGACCCTGGCATCCATATAGTCCCTGACGCTGACTCTGTTGAACAGCTCGTTCATTTCTTCTCACCTGCTCCCATATACGCCGTTAAAGGCTTAACGTTGTTGGGCCTTCGCCTCCGCTTGCCCTTGGCGGGCTTACCCGGCTTGTACGCCTTCAGGTACTTCAGTACATCCTGGTCGGTCTCCGAATCGGTCCACTCCGGTGTGTATCCGCCCTTCATGAACTCGTTGTACCATTCCTCGCACTGCCTCATGTACCCATCCATGTCCAGCCTGTCCTTCACGATGACGAAGGTGTTCTCCGGGGAGGGGACCCACTGCTTGGGACGATCGTAATCGGGCTCCTCGAGGAATCCCACCAGGAACACTATCCTGTCCAGGTTGGAGAGCTTGGCGTAGAGGGATGCCTGCAGCATGTAGGACATGGGCACATTGGTGTATCCTCCGTCCTCGTCCAGCCACTTCTCCCTGTCGTGGGAGGTCTTGATCTCCAGGATTGTGTCCCTCCTGCCGTCGATCTGGATGTAGCCGTCCACCATGCCTCCGAAGACCTTCTCGTTGTGGAAGTGGTCGTATCCGCACTGCTCCTTGGGGACAGGTTCCTCTATACCGACCTTGGATCCCTCCGGGACGGAGAGGGCATCCCTCATGAGATTGGGCCTGGCCGCGAGGTAATCCCTGAGGACGGGCTCCAGGATGTTCCCGGCATCGATGTACTTGTTAGCCTTGTCACCGGGATAAAGTCCGGCGAGCTCGCAGGCGACCTTGAACGGTGATGAGAACTCGCTCATCCCGAGGATGGGACCCACCCTGGTCCCGGTGATCTTCTTGAGCTTGTAGGTGTCGAAGATGACGACCCTCTCGTCCTCATCTATGTCGACTATTCCTGCCCTTCCGTCGAATGCCATGATCGGGCGATATCGTGGACATGGATTATTGTTTCCGTCTCAGCAGGGCGTTGGTCCAGAGGATGTCCCTGTCAGGCTCCTCGGAGTTCCAAACATCGATGACCTCGAAACCGTTGGATGATGCCAGGTCAGGGATGTCCTCCGGGGTCATGTCGGTGTAGTACCTTCCATCCCTCTCCCCCTCGAAATCACCGTCCTTGAAGGACATGTAGAATATCCCATCGTCATGGAGCGACCTGCGTATCAGCGAAAGGACCTCGGGCAGCTCATCGGAGGGGACATGGAGAAGTGTGGAACAGGCCCACACACCATCGAACTCGTCGATGTAATCCAGATCCCCGAACAGAAGATGCCTGACGTCCAATCCTGTGTTCTCCCTAGCCACCCGACACATACCCTCCGATCCGTCGATGGATGTGACCGAATAACCCATCTCGTGGAATGCCAGGGAGTCCCTGCCGGAACCGCATCCGAGGTCCAACACGGATGCACCTTCGGGAAGAAGGGAGGTGAACCTGCCTCTCAACTCCGAGACGTCTGCGGTGAACGTCTTCCCGGAATACCCCTCTGGATCCCTGTCGTAGAATGATGTGGAATCGGATGCCATGTCGGAGGAAAGGATGAATATGATGATAATCGCTTTCGTCGACACCTTTTATACCACATCATCGAATCCGGGTGATGGGTGAGGACATGAACGACAGGACCGCCGATGCATTGTTCCTTCTGATCATCGCCATATCGATACTGATCCCTGTCATAATGATCGCACGCTTCTTCCTTTCCGGGATCATGTGCATCATCGTGTCCGTCTTGATCACATCGGCGATCATCACCGCAGTGTACCTGCCCTCCAGGAGGGTTTCGTCCTATGGGGAATGAATATTCCGAGAGAATGAGGTTCGAAAGGAAGGTCCTGGAGACGATGGTGTCCATGTACTGCAAATGGAACCATGACACGGTTGTTATATGCCCGGAATGCAGGAAACTCACAGAGTATGCCTTCGCAAGGCTTGACGAATGTCCATACAGGAAGGAGAGCCCATCGGCATGCAAGGGCTGCCCCACACCTTGCTATGAGGATGACATGAAGGATAGGATCCGTCAGGTCATGAGATACAGCGGACCAAGGATGATGTTCAGACACCCGATCATGACCATGGAGCACATGAAGAGCAGATCGTCCTGATACCTTCCACCCAATATGACGCGTAGGGTCGAATTCTATGGCTCCCACTCCGACCGATGTTGCCGCACCTCCATGAGACTGCATTTCGATCTTATGTCGCACCCTAACAACTATAATCTGTAAAAAACGGGTCCAGTTTCATAAACCTGAATCCACGTCGTATATCCGCCAGGGCAGAAGTGGCCCTTGGCTACTCTGTTCTGAGAACTTCGAAGGAGGTGGAAGAATAGACAAGAACACGAAGGACCAGGGTACAAAGTTCCAAATCATCTCCCTGATCCTTCAAGCAGCTCGGCTTCTGGTCGAGCTGACAAGATATCTCCAGGATAGGTAATAAAACTTCCTGGAGAGGTCAAACTCCTTACGGCCATCCCAGTACGTTTCCCTCTCCGTATCAGGTTGGAGGGATGGTCGGTCACCTCTGTTCTGAGAACCTCAAAGAGGTGGAAGAATAGACAAGAACACGAAGGACCAGGGCAGCAAGTTCCAAATCGTTTCCCTGATCCTTCAGACAGCTCGGCTTCTGGTCGAACTGACAAGGTATCTCCAGGATAGGTAATAAAACTTCCCGGAAAATCCGGCCCGCCTGAAACCACCCCTACATCCGACCACACCCTGCCATCGGATCCCAACAACCTGTGGAA
>JBJEIK010000297.1:0-4378 GCA_051876975.1 Candidatus Methanomethylophilaceae archaeon | reverse complement strand
TTCCCTGATGATCCCGGGACAGGACAGGGTGGCCACCACCATGTTCTCGGCACCGACCATCTGGCTGAGCATGGTCAGAGGACATGTCACCCCCGCGATCACCGGGGCATGGTCACCATGGCTCCTGGAAAGGGATGACACTGCATCGGACACCACTCCGACCCTGTTCGATCCGAGGAACTCGGAAGTGGACGGTATGTCAGAGGGATCCGATGATTCACCGCCGAACGGGTCTAGCGTGAACGTTCCCGGGAGGACCTTGGGGGACGATGTGCGTGTTCCCATATTCACTTTGCATCCAAGGGCCTCCGCCTCCACTGTCACGCAGAAGGGGACACGGACAGAGTCGAATCTGAACATGTCCGCCTGTGCCGACCCCAATCTCGCCATGGCATCCGGATCGGAGTGGGCGACCGGCCATGGTGCCCCAGTGGCATCCATCTGGGACAATGTGGATGATTGTGTGAACACCGCGACGGGGGCATCCCCATGACCATCACCGTTCAGAGCATCCAGGACCCTGTCCCTCCCGTTACCGCATCCCATGGATGGAACATGCATCGGAGGGATGATAAAATGCGACCCCGGAAGATGCATGCTGGCACCTTTTTTAAGGGAGCAGATGGATGATGGGGCCATGATAACAGCAATCCGCAATGCCTGGATCGTCACACAGGATGCTTCCAGAAGGGTCATACGCGGCGATGTGGTCATCGACGGCGAGAGGATCGTCTCCGTCGGACCCGCATACAACGGCACCGCCGACAGGGAGATCGACGCCACCGGCGATATCGTCATGCCGGGTATGATCAACACCCACACCCATGTGGCCATGTCCGTCATGAAAGGGGTCGTCGACGACCTCCTGTTCCCCGATTTCCTGGACAAGGTCTTCAAGATCGATTCCGACAGGACCGATGAGGACATGGACATCGGTACCAAGCTCGGATGTATGGAGATGATGCGCGGAGGAACCACCACCTTCATGGACCTGTATTATTCAGAGGACATCATCGCCAAGGCCACACAACAGGCCGGAATCAGGGGAGTCCTCTGCTGGTGCGTCCTGGACCAGGAGTGCACCACACAGGTCGGAAACCCTCTGCAGAACTGTAAGAACTTCTACGACCGTTTCAAAGGCGAGCGCAAGATCATCCCCGGAGTCGGTCTCCAGGGCGTCTACGTGTGCAATGAGGAGACCTGTGTCGGAGCCAAGGAGTTCTCCGACAAGGTCGGTGCACCCATGAACTTCCACCTCTCCGAGACCAGAGGGGAGGTCAACGACCACAAGAAGAAGACCGGGATGAGGCCCGCGGAGTGGCTGTCCAACATAGGTGTCCTGGGACCCCGTGGTGTCGCCGCCCATTCCGCATGGCTCACCCTCAGGGAGGTCAGACTCATGGGGGAGGCCGGCATGTCCATATCATCCTGTCCCGTCTCCAACATGAAGCTCGCGACCGGCGGTGTTGCACCCGTTCCAGAGTTCCAGAAGTACGGTGTCAACGTGTCCATCGGAACCGATGGCAACACGACCAACAACACCCTCGACATGTTCGCCGAGATGAAGATCCTCGGTCTCCTCCAGAAATCCAGCAGATGGGATCCCACGGTGACCACTGCGCAGGAGCTCCTGGATTTCGCCACCATCAACGGTGCAAAGGCCATCGGAATGCAGGATTCCCTCGGATCCATTGAACCCGGAAAGTATGCCGATATCGTGATCCTCGATGGAAAGGCACCCAATCTCAGACCCCTCCTCCCCGAGAACATCATAGCAAACATCGTCTACTCCGGCAACAGCCTCAATGTGAAGACCGTGCTCTGTCAGGGCGATGTCGTCGTGGACAACGGACAGATCACCACCCTCGACACGGAGGATGTCATATCCAAGTCCGAGGACATCTGGCGTTCTCTCTGCCTCAGATGATGGTACCATGCCGGGGTCGTGGAAAGGCCCCGGTGATAAACACCCTTGTCGGGTTTTCAGAATCCGTTCTTCCTGTCTCCGTTGTCGGGGATGAATATCTCTATGTCGTCTCCGACCTGGTCGGCTGTGCCGTGGATGACGACCTTCTCCTGTCCCAATGTGGATTCGGGTATCTCCACAGGTTCGGTCGGTGCCTCTTCCTCCGTCTCCTCGCCCTCATCATCGGATGAAGGTACGCGGGATGTCCTGCGGTATATGAGTACGATGAGAACTCCTGCGATAAGGAAAACGACCAGGTGGGACAGCAGGTCCAGGGGGTTCGGGATAACGAACAGGATGATGAAGTCGATCACCGCCACGATGATGTACGTGTTGATGTCGAGGTATCTCTGGTACAGACGTCCCGGTTCACCCTCCTGACCGTTCATGTGGGCGACGCGTCTCGCACCCGCGATGACCAGCTCATCCAGATACTTCGTGTTGTTGACAAGGTGGTATGTGGGTACCGCAAGCGCCAGGAAGTTCAGGACCAGCAGGGCTATGCCCCACAAGGTGGTGCTCCCACCGAACGCATCCTGCAGCCAATCGATCCCATACGGCATCAGGACGTAGAACAGGATCTCGATGAGTGCGATGAACATGACGTTCATGTACGCATGGGTCATGCTCCTGTGGAGGGCCTTCTGGGATTTCTTGGATGTAGCGGCCATGTTCATGTAGAGATTGTCCCTGGCCATGCAGAGCCTGTCGATGACGGCCCTGGCCCTTGCGGGACACTTCTCCTCGGCCTTGTCCCAGATCCTGTCGGCGAATTTCGTGAGGAACGGCAGCATTATCATGGAGATCAATGCGGCTCCGATGACCGATGTGTAGAACGCATCATCGACGACGTTGTGGTCCAATGCCTCCTTGGCGATGATGAATGCGAACTCTCCCATGGCGGCCAGGCTGACGGCGGATATGAATCCCGTACGGGCCTTCTCGTTGCCCACCCAGTACGCCAGGAACACGGTCCCGATCTTGAAGCAGGCGAATATGAGATAGAATATCACGATCATGCCGATGTTGTCGACCAGCGTGTTCAGGCTGATCTCCATACCGATCGATATGAAGAACATGGCCATGAAAAGATTCTTCATGGGTTCGATGTCGTGGTTGATCTCTTTGCTCTTCCTGCAGGATGCCACCATGATACCCATCAGGAATGCTCCGATAGCCATGGAAAGTCCCACGAATGTGGACAGCAGTGCCATTCCGAACGCCAATCCGATGGAGAAGACCACCAGGACCTCCGAGGACACGTTGTCCGAGACCCAGTTCATGATGCGTGGCACGATGCGGAGTCCGATCACTATGCTGGCGATCATGAAGGCCAGGATGCTGATGATCATCACGATCAGGCCGTTCGTGTCCAGGGATGTACCGGCCAGCATGGGTGTGAGTATCGACAGGATGATGACCTGGCCGATATCCTCCATTATGGTGATCAGGACCAGCATCTCGATGTGTTCCTTGTCCAGTTTCCCCTGTGATTTCAGAACGGCCATGACCACTGCCGTACTGGAACCGGAGATGATGGCACCAAGTGTGATGCACTGCAACGTGTTGAAGCCCAGGAGCATCCCTGCAAGGAATCCTCCGAACACCATCAGCGGCAGTTGTATGGCGGCCACCTCTATGGCGAACAGACCCTGTTTCTTGATCTTCTTCAGATTGATCTCCAATCCGATGCAGAACATCAGCATGACCAATCCCATATCGGACAGTATGCTGACAACGGTCTCTCCTTCCGCGTTGAGGTCCCAGAAGTTGGCGACGATGATGCCTGCCACCAGATAACCGATCAGAGGCGGGAGCTTCAGTTTGTTGAAGACGATGGAGCACAACCCTGCAAGCAGTACAAGAACCGCAAGACTGGTCAGTAGAAGTATCTCATCCATCCATGCATCCCTGACACTCCATCGCTTATCAGATATAAAATGTCCGATGGGCGGTCACATTCGTAACGAAGGGATCTGTCGTCCATCAGATGTAATCCGAAATGTAGGGGCTCTCATGCAGGAGTATCTCATCGATCGCCTGAATGGACAGGATGTCTCCCTGTATCCTCTCCATCCTGTGGAGCTGTGCCGCGGTCTTGTATCCCATAAGGAGGGTGGTCAGCGTGCCGATCCCCAGCCTGACCCTGAAGTCGCCGGGGCCTTCCACCACCTCGCAGTCCCCCTTGGAGAAACTGACCGTGAATTCGCCGTTGTTCCATTCCAGGAAGTCATCCACCACCTCGAAGGTTATGCGGGAGTCCTCCTCTGTGGGATCGCAGTGGTAATGCGAGAAGAACATCCTCACATCCACGATCCTGCCCATGATGTACGGACGTATTCCCTCCTTGATGTCGCCGTCCTCCAGGTCGAACGCTATGGGTTCGTTGTAGTAGGTGTTCCCACGGACCTC
>JBJEIK010000296.1:0-4398 GCA_051876975.1 Candidatus Methanomethylophilaceae archaeon | reverse complement strand
CCGCTGGTGGGATGCAGAGGAGTACGCCAAGGGCAACATCGTCGAGCTTTCCAAGGAGTTCGTCCGCCAGTACTACCGCGAGACCGGCTACCACGAGAAGCTGTACGCGGCACGCGACAAGGGCGAGCCCGAACCCGACATCCCCGCACTTCCCCAGGACATCATCGACCGTGTGAGCAAGCTCTACGTCGATATGTACGAGAGGATAACGGGAGAGAAGTTCTGAGGGGAAGATCCCTCAGAACAGATCAACCGAAACGATTTTCTCCTTTTTGGGGCACTCCAGGTCGCCTCTGACGGCGGCCACGGAGTACTTCATGCCCTCCTTCTTGCCGGGTGCGTGACAGAGCTGGTAGTTGGGGCATCCGATGTTCTCGCACTTGGACTCCTGATAGGTTATGACGCTCCCCTCGATGGCCTGCTTCTTGGGCAGTGCGGCGGGGGTCACGATCTTCTCCACAACCACCGCGGTGACGGAATCCCCGTCGAACTCGTGGCATTCGTGCGATTGAGGTCTGACCTCGGTCACCCTGTACTTCGCTCCCGGTTCCAGGTTGAAGCACACGCCCTTCAGTCTGCAGTCCTTGCACTCGGTTAGGGGTCCGATGAAGTAGAACTCCGAACCAACCTCCGCATGGGTCTTCCCCAGTAATGTGATCAATGCCATGGTAAAACCTCAAATCACTCCTGTTGCGAGGGCGACCGTCTCGGCCACCTCCTTGCTGATCCCCTTGTCTCCGAGGATCGTGAACCTGTCAGACCTTATCTCGTGGGCGTGGACCATGCAGTCGATGAGGTCCTCCGCGGACAGTCCGAGACCCTTCGCGGTCACAGGGCATCCGATGGACCTCAGCGCATCCCTGATCTGCTCCCAATCCCCTCCGTGGAGGTACATGGTCATGATGGATGCGACCCCGCACTGCTCCCCGTGAAGCGCCTTACCCGGGTGCCTCAGGTCGATCATGTGTGAGATCATGTGCTCCGCACCGCTTGTGGGTCTGGAGCTTCCGGCTATGCTCATGGACACACCGGACACGATGATGGGTTTGATGGCGAGCCATACGCTCTCCTCCACGCCCGGCCTTATCAGGTCCGATGCGTCGAGGATGGACTCTGCCGCGAATCTGGAAAGCGAATAGGCGGATCTGCTGAAGTCCACGTTCCTGAGCCTTCTGGCGAAATCCCAGTCCTTGAGGGCGGTCAGGTTGGATAGCACGTCGGCACATCCGGATGCGAGCAGGCGGTAGGGTGCCTTGGAGATGACCTCCGTGTCGGCGATGACTCCCATGGGGGATGCGGATGCGATCGAACGCGATCCGGTCGACGATTTCAACGATGCCCTGTTCGAGGCGATACCGTCATGGGCGGCGGATGTGGGGATGCTGATGAACGGGAGGTTCAGGTCCTTGGAGACGATCTTGGCGGTGTCGATCTTGCTTCCGCCTCCCACTGCGAGGATGAAATCCGATCCGAACTCCACGACCTGTCTCTCCACCATCTCCACGTTCTCCGTGGTGGCATCTCCGACGATGCAGGTGTCGATGTCGTAGCCCTGCATGTAGTCCAGGACCGCGCTCCCGGCGGCCTTCATCGTGGCGTTTCCGGTGATCATCGTCCCTGTCTGTCCGGCGTGGATGTTGACGCATAGGTCCTTGACCTGTTCCAGTACCCCGTGCCCCGCCAGGATGTTGCGGGGGAACTCCACGATCTTTGCCTTTAGGAAGTCGTTCATGTGATGTCCGCCTGTATACCCACATCAATCTCAGTCGGACTATATTGTTGTTCGCCGAGGAATTTAGCTCCGACACGTTATTCACGGAGTATGTCCATGTCCGTCACATGCCCAAAGCCACCCTTCTGTGCGGAAGCGCCAAGCCCGACGGGGTCACACGCGTCATGTGCGATTCGGCCGCCGAACACCTCCGCCGTAGAGGATGGAGGGTCGAGACCATCATCCTCTCGGATCTGAACATACGTCACTGCACCGACTGCGGCTCCTGCAGGCACACCGGATGCATCATCGGCGACGACATGGGTGTCGTATACAGGGCCTTCCAGTCCTCCGACATGCTCGTCCTGGCATCACCGATCCACTTCAGCGGTCCCTCATCTCTCATCAAAACGGCCATGGACAGGTTCCAGCCCTGGTGGTTCAACGGCGGTCTCCCGCATCCTTCCGTGTCCGTGGGATTGCTGTGTGGCGGAAGCGACGAACCCCTCTACAGGAACACGGTCTCGATATTCCGCGCCTTCTCCATCACCACGGGAATGGAATGGAAGGGGCATCTGGAGGTGTCTGGCACCGACAGCAACGGTTCCGAGGGGGTTCCCGAGATGGTGTGCGGTTTCCTCGATTCGGTGCTTCAGGGATCGAAGGGGGAGATGTGAGTCGTGATCCCCGTCCTGTACGGGGGCTCGTACCTGCAGAACGGAACGGCCGAGGGGTTGTCCTCGTGGATGTCCGTCCACATGGTCTCCGTGACAGAGCCATCCGTGTCCAGGACGCAGGTCCTGTAGAATCCCGCATCGGTCAGCCTGTCCAGGATGTCCCTGACATCACCCGTCTTCCTCCTGGAGACGAGACCTTCGGAATCCTTCACGAAGACGACAGGTATGACCGAATCGGACACAGAATGGATGTCGTCCAGGTCCGCATCTGACCGTATCGTGTGATATGGCGCCAGGACCATGTCCGCATTGGTGTTGAAGGCATCGAACACATCATCGGCGTCCTCGATATGGGTCATGAACCATATGTCCGCACCGCGGACCCTCATGTTCTTCACCACCTTCTCGCCGAACCTGCCGGTCCCGATGCTCTCGGCATCCACCACAACCGCGGGTGCCCTGGTCTCCTTCACGATGCCCATAGGTGCAGCCTCGTCCAAGGGGACCTTCCTGGTACCCTTGCCCACGGCGGCACCGTTGAACCATCCGTCGGTGCACCAGAGACGTCCGTCCCTCCACACGGTCATGAATGCGGGAATGCGCATGCTCATCCCAGATAATCTGATTGGTGATAAAGCCCTCTAAAACTCCGAGGACCGTTTCAACAATGTTAAATACCATGCAGTCGGAAACCGATTCGAGGAACTATCATGGTAACCTATGTTTGTGCCAAATGCGGAACCGTTGTCGATCTCGTCTACAAGGGCGGATGCATCCCCTCCTGCTGTGGAGCCCCCATGGAGCCCGTCGAGGCCAAGACCGAGGACTTCGTCAAGGAGAAGCACGTCCCCTACATCGAGAAGGTCGACGGAGGCATCCTCGTCAAGGTCGGAAAGGAGACCGCACACCCCATGGCCGAGGACCACTACATCGTCTACATCGAGATCTGCGCCGATGGAGTTAGGATGAGGAAGTACCTCAAGCCCGGAGATGCACCCGAGGCGTTCTTCAAGACCGACGCCGAGAACGTCACCGCCTGGGAGTACTGCAACAAGCACGGACTCTGGAAGTCCAACCAGTGATCCCGGTATCACACACATCACCGTCCCGTACCTCATCCCGGTCGGGACGGCAAACCCCCACCTCTTAAACCCTCCTTGTTTTCTCTATTAACCTTTTAGTATCTTAGTGTGATATGGGGGTCGCATCAAGGGGTCATTCATATGGCAGCAAGGAAGGATGAGGTCGTCAACGATAACTCGAAGGCCAAGGCGAGGCACGCGAAGATCGCCAAGGAGAAAGAGGACGCCGAGAAGATGGCGAAGCAGAAGATCGAGGACGACAAGTGGAAGGCCAAGCGCGCGGAGGAGAGGCGTAGGGAGGAGATCAAGAAGCTCCCCAAGGAACAGCGCGCCGAGGCCAAGGCCAAACTCAAAGAGGACATCCGTAAGAGGAAGGAGTCCGAGAAGGAGCAGAAAGCCAAGCTCAAAGAGGACATCCGTAAGAGGAAGGCCGAGGAGAGGGCCGCAGCATCCGCGACAGCCGCATCGGCAGAGGCACCCGCAGAGACCCCTGTGGAGGAGAAGTCCGAGCCCGTTCCCGAGACCCCCGCGGATCAGCCCGAGGCAACCGTCGAGACACCCGTCGAGGAGGCTCCCGCAGAGTCGTCCGACAAAGGTGAGAGGAAGGAGTGAGGACTCCTCCCCGGCGGCATATCCAAAATATATAGTTTCCAGAAGGATTTTTATATCCCTTGGGGGCCCGAGGGTTGTCCACCCCCGGTGCCCTTTTTAAATATCTGTAGTCCATCGCATCACCGTGGTAAATGGTTCGACGACGACGGATCAGAGGATGAGGCACGCGGCATCCACGGATGCGGCCAGCATCATCGGCGAGTACAACAGTAGGCCGGAGGGGCACTACAATGAGGAGATCACGACATCCCGTATCCAGTACGGTAAGAACGAGGTCACCAACCACAACAGACACGTGATCCTCAAGAGGCTGTAT
>JBJEIK010000295.1:0-4423 GCA_051876975.1 Candidatus Methanomethylophilaceae archaeon | reverse complement strand
GGAAATGTGCCGCAATGGTGAATCCGTAAAGGTGAGATACATGAGCGACGAGACTCAGGAAACACGCCCGGTTAACGGGAAAAGCATGTACAGCTACATCGCAGACGCATGGAACACCCCCTCCAAGACCTACGTGAAGGAGCTCAACTACGAGCGCAGGATCCAGTGGAGGAAGGAGGAGAACTTCGTCCGCGTCGAGAAGCCCACCCGCCTTGACAGGGCAAGAGCCCTCGGATACAAGGCAAAGCAGGGATACGTCATCGTCAGGGCGAGGGTCAGGAAGGGAAGCTTCCAGAAGAGGGCCATCGTCACCGGAAGGAGGGCCAAGAGGAAGGGAATCAACCAGATCACCGTCGGAAAGAGCCTCCAGAGGATGGCAGAGGAGAGGACCGCCAAGAGGTACCCCAACCTCGAGGTCCTGAATTCCTACTGGGTCGGAGCAGACGGACAGCAGGAGTGGTATGAGGTCATCCTCGTCGACCCCGCACACCCCGTCATCAAGGCCGACAAGAAGATCAACTGGATCTGCGAGAACAAGCAGACCAACCGTGTCTACCGCGGAAAGACCTCCGCCGGACAGAAAGGCCGTGGAATGAGGCACACCGGAAAGGGTGCCGAGAAGGCCAGGCCTTCCGTCAGGGCCAACCAGAGAAGGATCAAGTGATCCCCCTGTGGGATTGAAACCCCTTACCCGCCAATCATGGGGCGGGGTCCTTTTTTCAGATATCACCGTATCCAACCCATGAAGATGACCATTCTGCATGGTCGATTCCAAATACTAGTGACTCGGTAGGGATTGACGAGGCAATATGTCACTCAACCCCCCATCAGTGAAGGACCGCACCGCGGTCATCATCGTCGACATGCTGAACGACTTCGTCACCGGATCGCTGAGATGCGACCGTGCACAACGCATCATCCCTCCGATGCAGAAACTCGTCGAAGAAGCGAGGAAGAAGGGAGTCTACGTCATCTACGCCAACGATGCCCACATCAAGGGGATCGACAAGGAGCTCGAACTCTGGGGAGACCACGCCATCGCAGGGACACCCGGGGCAGAGGTCATCCCCGAACTCGCACCCACCGACATCGACTACGTCGTACCCAAGAGAAGATACAGCGGATTCTACGGAACCGATCTGGAGATCCTCCTGGACGAGCTCAAGGTCAACACCGTCATCATGACCGGACTCCACGCGCACATGTGCGTCAGACACACCACCGCGGATGCCTACTACCGCGGATACAACATCATCGTCCCCACAGACGGTGTGGAGTCTTTCACCGAGGAGGACTACCTCGGCGGCATCAAGTACCTGAAGGAGGTCTACGGCGCGGAACTCACCACCGTGGACGAACTAGTCAAGCGCTTCTGACCGGAAGCATAGTTTTTCTGAAAAGCGGGGCCATGTCCGTCCGATGGACGGACGACCCTGCACACAACGGCGGTCAGAGGCCGTTCCTTATGGTCTCGGCCAGAACGGCGACCTCATCATCGGTCATACCCATGGTCGGGAAGTACACCGGGAGATCGTAGGAGGACACGTCGACCTTGCCCACATCCTCCAGCCTTGTCCCTAGGACATATCCGAAGACGTTCCTTCCGCCATCGTGATCGACCGCCCTCATCATGGGGTCGTACTGGCGAAGTATCGGGAGGTACTCCTCCCCGCGGAGCATCACCCTGCATCCGCGTTTCATCATCAGCCATGCGGAAACCAGTCCACGGTCATCCTCCACGTATGCGACGACCTTGCCCTGACTGCCCACGGGGAGACCGGCATGACATCTGACGTAATCCTGGAAGATGTAGGCCTGGTTGTCACGCACCTCGACGAAGAAGACGACCTCGGGGTCGGTCAGGTCGACCTTGACACCCTTGTCCTCGTTGGCCAGGAATATGGCGGATCCGACCTCGCGTCCGACGTCCATGCTGCTGTAACCCTGGGAGCCCTCCCTGCGGGCCTTCACCGCGAAGGACTGCCCCTCGGATATCCTTCCCTTGGAATACTCCGCCGCCACGGCGCACATGTCCTCCATCTTGGACGAGCAGACCTCCGCCACGGAGATGGATGCCACTCCGAACACCTTGCGTACGGACCTCACGGCGGCCTCGGGGTCGGTGGCCTCCACATAATACCTGGCACCCCTCTTGGTGACCAGAGCCTCGACACCATCCTCCATCAGCATCGTGAGGATGTTGTCCTTCAGCTGGTTCTCGAATCTCCTTCTGACGGGCGCACTCTTGAGCCCGATCTCCGCGTATCTGATGAGCAGTATGGACACGACCACCAAATCCGGGTGACAGATAAAAACAGTGCGGACTCAGATGTACGTCACGGTCATGACGTAGTAGAGCACGGATATGATGGCCATGGCGTACATGGCGTGATTCAACTCCGATCTCCTGCGGGCACCGACCATCGCGACACAGTATGCGATGATGCCGAATGCGATACCGTTGGTGATGGAATACGTCAGGAGCATCATCATGATCGTCAGCATGACGGCTATGGTCAGGGGGACATCGTCCCAATCCATGCCCCTCAGCTCGGTGATCATCGCCGCACCGACGATGAACATGGCCCCCGCGGTGCATCTGAAATCCACCATCTGGAACACCGGCCCGATAAGCAGGGATACGGCGAAGAACATGGCCACGAAAACGGCCGTCAGTCCGGTCCTCGAACCGGCCTCTATACCGACCGCTGACTCGGCGAACGCGGATGTGGGGGTGCACCCGACCATACCGCTGATGGATGCACAGGCAGCATCGGCGTTTACCGCCCTGTCGCAGACCACGTTACCGTTACCGTCCGTGATACCGGCACGCTTGCCCACGGCCATGAATGTACCGGAACTGTCGAAGAACTCGACGAAGGCGAACGAAACGACGACCATCAGGAACCTCATGTCGAGGATCTCCGGTCCGAAACCCCCTAGGAACGCACCGATGTTCGGCATGCTGGGAATCGCGAAGAGCGACTCCGGAACCTCAGTGGTGCCGATGACTATGCCCATCAACGCAGATACCAGCATACCGTAGAGGATCGCCCCGTGGAGACCACGGGCATACAGGAACACGGTCAACCCTATACTGAAAAGGCCCAGGAGCACCCCTGCATCCGACAGGTCACCCAACGACACGAGTGTGCCGGAACCCCCTGTGATGATTCCCGCGTTCATGAGACCGACCAGGGCTATGAAACACCCTATCCCTGCGGTTATGCCGTGCCTCAGGCCCTCCGGGATCGAGTCCAGGACCCTCTTCCTGATGCCTGAGGCGGAAACCAGGAGGAACAGTGCACCGGAGATGACGACGGCGGCAAGGGCGGTGTCCCACTGATATCCCATGGTCAGGACGACGGTGTAGACGAAGAACGCGTTGATCCCCATCGCAGGTGCCTGCGCAACCGGGAAGTTGGCATAGAGACCCATGACGAGACAACCGATGATCGACATCAGGACGGTGGCGGTGAACGTGGAGGAGGGATCCATACCGGCACTGGACATCATCAGCGGATTCACCACGATGATGTACGACATAGATAGGAATATCAGCAGGGCGCCTCTGAGCTCCGTCCTCACATCGGTGGAACGTTCCGTGAGATGGAAGAACCTGTCAAGGAACCCGGCCGAATCCATGGTTGAAGGACGGGGCCGTGAATACAAAAACCTTTCAGACAGGTAGGATTAAGTCAAAGACGGGATACATGGAGGCATGGACCCTCTGATAATGGCGGGATTGATCGTCATGGGATGCGGAGCTGGGATCCTCGGAGCCCTGTTCGGACTGGGCGGAGGCATCATTTTCGTTCCGCTTCTGATGCTCGTGTTCGGACTGGCACCGACAGAGGCGGTCGCAGTCAGTCTGATCGGGATCATAGCCGGATCCGTGGGGGCATCCACCGTCTTCGTGGACAGGGGACTGTCGAACGTGCGCCTGGGATTGCTGTTGGAGATAACCACCGCGGCCGGGGCCATACTTGGTGCGATAGTCGCCACCCTTCTGGACGACAAGGTCCTGATGGTGATATTCTCCGCCATCGTGATCTACAGCGGAATACGCATGATATTGAATCCCGAGAAGGTCGTGGAACCCGCAGAGGATTCCGAGGGGAGACTCTCGTTCGAATACAGGGATGAGGCCCACGGCGACAGCGTCAGGTACCAGGTGCAGAATGTGAAGGGCGGAATGGCCCTATGCACCGTGGCAGGGATGATCTCGTCCATGACGGGTGTGGGCGGAGGGGCCGTCAAGGTCCCTCTGATGAACATCTACATGCATGTGCCCATGAAGGCCGCAAGTGCCACCAGCAGTTACATGATCGGGATAACAGCGTTCTCTGGTGCGATCACCTACTTCCTGGGCGGACAGGTGCTCCTGGAGTATGCTGCGGGAGTCGCGATAGGGGCATTCCTC
>JBJEIK010000294.1:0-4431 GCA_051876975.1 Candidatus Methanomethylophilaceae archaeon | reverse complement strand
GAATAAGGGAAATCATGGATGGCGTAACACGCATAGGTGTTTCCCTCGAACCCGAGCTCCTCAGAGAGTTCGATGAATCGATATCGAAGAAGGGGTACGTCAGCAGATCCGAGGCCATACGCGACCTTGTCCGCGACTCCCTCGCAGAGAACGAATGGAAGAATGATGAGGATTGGATGGTGGGAACCATAGTCATGGTCTACGACCACACCATGACATCCGTCGGAGACAAGCTCACCGACATCCAACATGCCCACACAGACATGGTGAAGACATCGGTCCACGTCCATCTGGACCATGAGAAGTGCATGGAGATCCTCATCTGTGAAGGAAAGCTCGGCGAAATGAAGTCCTTCGCCAACGAGGTCACATCGATAAAAGGTGTCCTCAGGGGAAGGCTCACCATGGCCGCCCCCTCCACAGGGAACCTGCACCACATCGGCCACAGGCACTGAAACTCCACCGGAGGGCTCCAGGCCGTCCACCCCTATCACGGCGGCGGATATGCCTGATCCCTCCACACCGTACCTTCTGTTGATCATCTCCGCCGAGCTTATCGAAGGATAGAATATCCTCGCATCCACATCGTCCGGGATGCCGTCTATCCTGAACGTCCCGCATCCCATGACCATCTTGGCATCCCTGTTGCTTATAAGTTCCGGGAACAGTACGAACCCATCCGACATCCAGATTAGATCGGATCTGGCGGAAATCTCTTCGCGCATACAGTCGGGGACATCGTGACCGATGATCACCCCCGCGGTATCGATCATCCTCATAGTGATCTCCTGGGGGCGCTGGAACACCGTGTCGGATAGAAGGACTATGACCTCCTCGCGATGGAGACACTGGAACAGGCCCATGTTTTCCAGCCTCATCCCGCCGGATATGGTATCGATGGACGTCTCCATCTCGGCAACGTCCTGTATAAGGTCCCTGGGCATGACATCGGCCATTATGACCCCCTCCTTCCCGCGAAGGATGTTAAGGTATTCGCCGACATGCATGCCGGCTAAATCGCCGGACCGGAGATAACCGTATCCATGGATGGATTCCGGACGGACAGAAACGCCTGCCGGAAGGATGCTTCCAGACAGGGAGTTGGACATCACATCCAGATCATTGCTACAAACGCATCCACGTCGGACTCGCGAACTATTAATATCATCCAGAGTGTGCCATCTGGCGATGAGAAAGCTGATTATCACCGAGAAGGCGAATGCTGCCAGGAGGATATCCACGATCCTGTCCGACGGAAAGTCCCACTCCACCACCAGCGGAGGAGTGACGGTGATATCTTTCGAATCCGGTGCTGACGAATACAACGTCGTCAGCCTAAGGGGACACATCATCGAACTGGACTACCCCAAGGAATACAACGACTGGAGCTCCACATCCCCCGTGGACCTGGTGTACGCACCCCAGATCAAGACCGTCCGCGTCAAGTCCATCCTGAACACCATCAAGGAGCTCGCAGCACAGTCCGACGAAATCATCATCGCGACCGACTACGACAGGGAGGGAGAGCTCATCGGTATGGAGACGGTACGCGAGATCGGTGCCGACATGTCCATAGTCAAGAGGGCCAAGTTCAGCGCCCTCACAAAGGGTGAGGTGGAGAGTGCATTCGACAACCTCACCGACCCCGACAGCAAGCTTGCCGATGCGGCCGAGGCGAGGCAGATCGTGGACCTCTCATGGGGAGCGGTCCTCACCAGGCTCATCTCCCTGTCATCCGGACAGGTCGGGAAGAACTTCATGTCCGTGGGAAGGGTCCAGAGCCCCACTCTGAAATTACTGGTGGACAGGCACGAGGAGATCGAGAACTTCGTACCCGTCCCGTTCTGGAACATAGTCGGCAAGTTCGGCATGCTCGCATTCAAGGGCGACCACGAGGGCAACCCGTTCTGGGACAAGGACGAAGCGGAGGCCATACTCGCCGTCGTCAGCGACGCCAAAACCGGAACGGTCACCGAATACGAGGTCTCCACCAAGGAGGAGTACAGGCCGGCACCCTTCGACACCACCCAGATGCAGGTCGAGGCCAACAAGATCGGCATACCTCCGACCGTGGCCATGAAGCTGGCGGAGGACCTGTACACCGGAGGATACATCTCATACCCCCGTACGGAGAACACCGAGTACCCCAAGAGCCTCAGCCTGAGGTCGGTCCTGGAGAAGCTCAAGGACTCCGAGTTCAAGAACGAGGCCGAGGAGATCCTGGCCCAGGAGAAGATCGTCCCCTCCAAGGGAAAGAGGAGGACCACGGACCACCCGCCCATCTACCCCACCGCCGGGGCATCGTCCGACAAGATGAAGGGCGACAAGTGGAAGCTCTACGAGCTCATCGTCAGACGCTTCCTCGCAACGGTCGGACCGAACGCCGAGGCGGAGATCACCAAGTGCACCATCGAGGTCTCCGGGGAGAGGTTCCTGTCCGAGGGATACGTCCTGAAGAAGCAGGGTTGGAAGAAGTACTACAAAAAGTACCTCAAATCCGCAGATTCCAAGCTCCCGGTAATGAAGATCGGCGACGAGGTGGACATCAGGTCCATGACAATAGCCGAGTCCGAGACCAAGCCTCCGTACAGATACAACCAGGGATCCCTGATCCAGGAGATGGACAGGCTCCAGCTCGGTACCAAGAGTACGAGGCACGACATCATCGGGAAGCTGTTCTCCAGGAACTACGTCCAGGGCAACTACATGATCCCCACGCCCAGCGGTATCGCCCTCACGAAATCGCTGGAGAAGCACGGAGGAGGCATCACCGAGCCCGACATGACCGCCAAACTCGAGGCGGACATGCTGAAGATTACGGACGGCGAGCGCACACTGGACTCCGTGGTCAAGGAATCACAGGACATGCTCCACGAGGTTGCGGTGCAGATATCCACCGATTCCGAGGAGATAGGTCAGGAGATCAAGACCGCCCTCCGCTCCCAGCAGCACATCGGCATATGCCCCACCTGCGGCAACAACATGACGATCAAGAGGTCCAAGAACGGCAACTTCATCGGATGCGACGGATACCCGGACTGCAAGCGCGCATATCCGCTTCCCAGGGGAGCGCTCGTCCAGACCATGGACACGACCTGCCCCGTGTGCGGCCTCCCGCAGCTGAAGGTCATAAGGAAGGGCAATCCACCTTCGATCCAATGCGTCGACCCCAAGTGCACCAGCAACACCGAGAGGAACGACCTGGGCCCCTGCCCCACCTGCGGTAACGGAAACATCAGGATAATGTTCTCCAAGGCCGGAAGGAGGTTCGCCGGATGCTCCGCATGGCCCGCATGCACCCAGACCTATCCGCTCAGGCCCAGAGGCACGATCACATCCGCGGGAAGGAGCTGCACCATATGCAAGGCCCCCATGATCTCCCTCGGGAACATAGAGGAGTGCATCAACCCCGACTGTCCGGGAAGGAAGAAATCCACCAGGTCCAAGAAGACCACGGACAAGAAGGAGAAGGAGACTCCAGAACAGGAAGCCCCCATCGAATGATCTTCCGGGGTCATCCCCAGATCACTTTTTCAGTATTACAAAAATAAAATAGGTGTTACCCGCTAAGTTTCTTAAAACGGGATTCAGAGGACCTCGTCGGCCTCTTCCTGAGCGGGATCAAAGTGCTGGTTGAGCTCATCGATCTCATGGGAGATACGGGTGTTGCGACATGTGGTGCACTCGAGTTCCTTTCCGAGATCCAGCTTCAGCATCATCTCGGAACGGTCCTGATTGACGATACGTCCGCATCCGCAGTAGACGCTCATCATGGATGACGACGAGGCATCGTCCAGCAGCTTGTTGTGACCGTTGGATGACGCGTAGCTGACGCTGTCTTCAGAGTATGACCCGTACACTATATTCTCCCCATTTTCGCGCGGATCCTCTAAGAAATCCTTGCATCCTATCCTGTCGGAACGCGCATCCCCCTCAATTATCCGCCACAATATAAGCCTTGTTACGAGACAATTTCGTAGTATCAAGGAACAAGGGAATTAACGGCGACAACGGCATATGCAGGCAGAAAAGTAGTAAAAAGGTTTATATAGTCCGAATAAGGGCCGAAGCCCCTTTCCGGAGGTTGGATCAGAGGTGGAACTTGCTGACTCCGGGGAAGACGGCCTTGGATCCGAGGTCCTCCTCGATCCTGAGGAGGCGGTTGTACTTGGCGGTCCTCTCTCCACGGGCGGGGGCACCGGTCTTGATCTCTCCGGATCCCCATCCGACGGACAGGTCGGCGATGGTGGTGTCCTCGGACTCTCCGGACCTGTGGGACACGACGACGTTGTAACCGTTGTCGAAGCTCATCTTGGCGGCATCACCGGACTCGGTGACGGTTCCGATCTGGTTGACCTTCAGAAGCAGTGCGTTGGCAGCTCCCTGCTCGATTCCGCGGCTGAGACGCTTGGTGTTGGTGACGAACAGGTC
>JBJEIK010000293.1:0-4472 GCA_051876975.1 Candidatus Methanomethylophilaceae archaeon | reverse complement strand
GGGTTTGGAGGGATATCGCTCGGATATCCCCCGTAACCTCATTTCACCTCGACCATGAACCTCAGGCAGAACGGGATCTTGTCACTGTTCGCCTTGTGGAACTCGACGCATTCCATGCATTTCCCGTGTCTGGGGCATTCGGTCTTCGGACAGTTGCAGTTGGGGTTCAACTCGGTCATGTCCGACGAATCTACATGGCGGATATTTCAGACCTCTCATCGATATCGACCATGGAACCTGATCAAAAGGATTGGCGCATCCCCAGGGATATCATCGCATCCCTCATCCAGCTATCTTCCGACAGGGCATTTCCCAGTAGCTCATCGGGACCGATCAACAACACCCCGTTGTCCTCGGCATACTCACACAGTCTTGTATCGAAACCGGCGATGGATATCATCATGTATCTCGTGTTATCCCCGGCACCTGCCACCTCACTCCTTTCAACGAGATCGTTGTATGCGGAGAAACCGATACGATTCTTACGGAACTTACATTCGACCAACAGTGTATGGACGAAGAGTTCACGATTGACAACGTCTGCTACGATATCGATGTCCGTATCCACGCCATCGACACGGCCCCACCATATACCACGTCTCTTCACATTCATGACCCGGTCCAACCACTCGCCGCAGAAAGATTCGAACCTCCTCCCGAGGAAGGTGTCGATATCGTGCTCCATCATCCCGTATACGATCTCGGAATCCATGGCCCCGCCTATGGTCTGCCTCCACCTGCACAGGACACTAAAATGGAAATCCACCATGGGGTCGGAGATATAGTAATACGGCTTCGATGGAGCATTGAGCATCGGTTCACGTTTGGAGATCACCTTGATCTTCTCGAGATTGTCCAGATATCTTTTACAGTTCCCTGGATCCATGCCCATCTTGTCTGCGATACGGTTCTGCTTCACCTCTCCGCGGGAAATAATGAAAACCAACTCGGAATAGCGACTTCCCGGGCTGAGTTCATCTGTAATGATCCTAGCACCTTCATCGATCATCAGATCATCCTCGATGAAATGCCTCCGAATGCATTCCCCATATGTACCTCCCTTCACCCTCGCATGGTACTTGGGAACTCCTCCGAGGGTCATATACAGCTTCAGGGCATCGACCCCATCCATATCAGGGTGAAATTCACAACATTTTTCGAACGTGAGGGGGCCGACATCGATTGTATGATCTATCCTCCCATACAGAGGACTGTTCATACTCTCAACCAACTCCCTCATCATACCGATGGAGGAACCGCATATCACGACCATGGCATCCATCCCCTCCAGATCCCTGTCCATAAACCTCTGAAGGACTGAGGCAGCCTGTGGGAAATCTTCAACCAGATAGGGGAACTCATCCAATATCACAAGGGTTGGTCCATCATGACAACCCTCAACGATCGAAAGGAACAGCTCAGTCAGAATATCGGTTTCGGGAACATCCCTTCCAAGGAAAGACGATACCCGTTCCCTGAAATAGTACATGTTCTCGACAGGCGATCTGCGGTTGAACTGGATCTGGAAACAGTGCTTCCCCTGAGAGAAGAACTTCAGAAGGGTGCTCTTCCCTATTTGTCTGCGACCGATCACCGAACAACCCTTCACCCCAGCTTTGGCCCAGATGGATTCCAGTTCCGATAGTTCCTGCTCCCTCCCGATGAACTCCATAGTTTTGGATGTGTGGGGTGATATTTAGTTTGATTGTATTGTATTACAAGAAAAAATTTTCTTGTAAAATTATACAATATTATTTTTTCTTGTATATTATTACAAGATTATCAAACCCGCCCGGGTTTACTGACATCCGCGAAGGAGAACTCCATCATCCTCGGCAGATCCGCGACGGAGACCTCCAGCTGGTAACCGATCTTCCCGGCACTGAAGAATATCACATCCTTTCCCTCGGCGGTGGAGTCTATGGTCACCCTCATGGGACGCTTGGTGCACAGCGGGGAACAGCCTCCGTGGACATACCCTGTCAACGGCAGGAGCTCATCCTGTCTGATCATGGAAACGGACTTCTCGCCGACGCTGGCGGCGGCCTTCTTGAGGTCCAATCCGCCTGTGACCGGTACGAGGAAGACATAGTAGCATTTCGGCTTCCCTACAGTCACAAGTGTCTTGAACACCTGTGCAGGGTCCTGTCCGAGCGTCTCCGCGACCTCGGTACCGCTCAGCGCCACATCCCCATAGGTATGGACCTTGTACGGGATGCCCAGTTTGTCCAGATGTCTCATCGGATTCGTCTTGACTTCCATATCCACTGATTCCGAGGATGGATACATGAACGTTGTCCATAGATCGTCGGTAGAAATGTATCTTGAAATGGAATGACCGAACACATACCCAACAAAGGTGATAGGGAAACGGCCCTAAAACAGACGCATAGGATGGGTCATGCTTAAGAACGAGTATTCATTAACGCCGTTTATGGACTACGCTATGACAGTCTACGAATCAGAGGATGCGCTGAAGAAGAATCCCGCTGACACGGAACGCTTCGAGACATCCTATGCCGCCTTGGAATCCGTGGGGATCCATATAAGACGCGTCATGTGCTCATCCGTCGATGACATCGACACTGACGGTGAGGCGAAGGACATCGTCGAGGAACAGGGACTCTCCGCACTCCCGATCTCCGAATACGAGAGGGTATCTATCAGCGTCGGCGAGTATCCCTCCGACCAGGACCTGGCGGATTTCCTCAGCCCTCCCGACGGAACGCTGAGCGTCGATTCTCAGAAGCCCCCGTCCATGGGCAACGACCTGATGCCCGCCTGCAACTGCGGACAGAAGAAGAGATGATCACAATGGGTCGGCCGGGGCCGACCCCCAACTTCTATACCATGGCCCCATAGGGGCCCTCATGATTCTCGAGTTCCTCGATCCGGAATTCTCCATATGCAAACTGCTGCCCGATTCGAAACCCGATATCGGATCCGGATTCGTCTTCCTCTTCAGGACGGATGACGAACTGTCCATCGTCTGCCGGACAGTGGATGTCCCCTGCAAGGGGATCGTCGAGAGGAATGACGGATGGAGGGCGTTCCGTGTGGTCGGGAAGCTCGATTTCTCCCTCATCGGCGTACTCTCCAGGATCACCGGTATCCTCGCCGACAACGGCATCGGAGTGTTCGTTGTGTCAACATTCGATACGGACTACATCCTGGTCAGAGACGATGATGTCTCCGATACCAGGGGTGCACTGTCCGATGCGGGATACGGATGGAGGGAGGCCACGGCATGAGGATCGTTGTTTTGTCCGGAAGCCCCCGCAGGAACGGGAACACGGACATGCTGGTAGATTCCTTCGTGAGAGGGGCATCGGTCAACAACGAGGTAGAGGTCATACGTGCGGCCGATCTCCATGTGTCCCCATGCATCGGATGCGAGAGATGCAAATCCGCAGAGGGCATCACATGCTCGATCGATGATGATATGACCGGGGTTTACGACAGCCTGTCCCACTCTGACATGCTGGTCCTGGCATCACCCGTCTACTTCTACAGCATCACGGCACAGTTGAAGACGGTGATAGACCGCCTCCACACACCCGTGAGGAGGACATATCCCATCAGAAGGATGGGTCTGCTGCTCGTGGGAGCATCTGAACTCCCCCAGGTGTTCGACTCCATACTGGTCCAATACCAACTGGTCCTCGATTACTTCCATCTCGAGGACATGGGCAGGATCCTCGTGAGGGGAGTACGCGAGAAGGGCCGGATCAAGGGAGATCCGTCACTCGAGGAGGCATACAGAATGGGACTTTCACTGCGATGAGCTCGATGGATTGGAACATACCGCCGGATGATCGGATATACGGTACCCAGCAACATGGAGACGACCATCATCGTGACCAGAATGAATGACAACGACAGGATGAACCGGTCATATGTGTGTTCCTGCAACAGGACCAGGATCGGTATCCCCATCGTCAGTTTCCCACAGAACCTGCCGAGAGGATCGTACCCTCCTCTGAAGGATGTCAAGACGGTTATCTTGATCAGGAATACACCACCGAACACCATGATGACGAATGGTAGGACGATGGGGACGACATCGACATAGGCCAATGCCATGGATGACGATGTACTGAGAATCACATCCGCGACCACGTCCAGGACCATCCCCCTGTGGGAAGCTATTCCCATCCTCCTTGCGAGATGACCGTCCGCCACATCTGTCATCAGGATGACGGCGAACAGGATCATGGGGACTGCATGATCGATATCGCCATCCGAAGCCATCGCAAGGGCGACTGCCAACGGAGGGGAGAGGACCATCCGGGATATGGAGAGGATGTCGGGAATGCGAATGGGCTGACGACAGGGTTCCATGGATGGTGACAATCAGGAACTATAGAAATACCTAGTAGTGATACGATACCTACTAGATACTGCCGACGATACTAGGTGTTGTGAAGAATATGGATGAATCCGAAACAATCAACAGGGTCCGGATGATCATG
>JBJEIK010000292.1:0-4489 GCA_051876975.1 Candidatus Methanomethylophilaceae archaeon | reverse complement strand
AGTTTTAAATAGTTTGCAGATATCCCATGTTTCGGTATGACGGCCAAAGCGGCGGGGTCACACCCGGTCCCATTCCGAACCCGGCAGTAAAGCCCGCCCGCGTACCTGTCTGTACTGTATTGCGCAAGCGTACGGGAACTCAGGCACGCTGTCAACCACTTATTATTTCTTCATTTCTATCTGATGGCCGAGAGGCTTTTTTCCAATCACCCGTCTTTTACTCAAGATATCAAGGTAAACGGTGAACAACCCACTGACCATTACGGGTTGATCCGGCCCTCAGGATGATCCCCTCACGTTTCAAAGAGGATATCTCACGCTCCACAGTCCTCTGCGGTACGTCCAAAAGATCACTCAACCCGGAAGCCGTTATGCCAGGATCGACTTCGATTGCAGAGAGAATACGTCTGCGGACATCGCCTTGCGGAATAGATGATATCGCAGACCCTTCAAAACCGGGACGGAATATGGTTATGGTGAAGTCTATACCACTGTTCTCAATCAAAGGTTCGGGAAGATCGTACTCACGACAGGTGCGCATGATGGACTTCACACCATTCCCCCAACCCTCGCTTATTGCTGCGGCTCTAAACACCATGGATATTACCGGATTGCGTTGATATGAATGCCCCTGTTTTATGAGGTCCAGGCTCAGAGATGAGGGTATACCTCCTGGAGATCTGATCTCCAAACGATCCTCATACAAGGCTACGTATATCGGCTTGTTTAAATCGACATAGCTCCTGTGCTGTATCGCATTAACAATAGCTTCACGTACGGCCACGGGCGGAATCTCACACTTATCCTCCCTGTACAATCCGCGGACTTTGCTCTGCAACCTAAGGTTACGCTTCACGAACGAATACGCATCCCCGATCTGCTTATAGATGGGACAACTGAAATCGGCACGATCCATGAAATCCGTCTCGACCTCTCCGCCGAATACAGCACAACGGACCTCGCAGAATCTGAATGGAGAGTCGTCACACATCAATGCATACGCATTGGTGGCGATATCGCGACCGTGTGATGAGCAGATCAATCCCGCATTCCTGAGAATGGACTCCGTCACCAAAGAGCCGTTCAGTGAAGATAATCCCTCACAGATACGACGCGTACGTTCCTCTGTCACCTCGATATCATGATTCTCGAGAACATCGAAAGTTGTGTTGGAACTGTGAAGCATCAGTTCATGGATCATAGACTCGTCCGCAATACGGGATGTCCCACCGACTCTTATGAATGTTCCCTCCTTCTCACCCAAGGATTTGATGTGATATGGACCGTTATTTCCGGGAAACACCTCCAGTATGATGATGCTCTTTCCATCCAGATCCTGAACAGAAGTGGACATGGGAATTTGTGGATAACATGAGTCACAAACCGCACTTACCATCGAATCGAGTATTGTGAATGCAGAATCTCCGGAGACTCCAACAACCTTGCCGGCATCCGTTACTCCGACGATCAGCATCCCGCCATAGCAGTTGGCAAAAGCAACTACAGTTTTCAGCCATTTCGTAGATTCTGCAGGGAGGCTCTCCTTGAACTCCATAGATATCCCCTCTCCTTTTGCAATCAGGCCAATGATATCGTTCATGGAAAGAACTCCCTCATTCAGAATATGATATTTGACCGATGATTTACAAAACGACTTGTAAACACCGTTAATAAGTTGGATGAGTTATATCCTTGGTATCAAAAAGATTACCGCCATCACCGCCACATTACCGCCAAGTTTACCGCCATCACCGCCACATTACCGCCAATGTACAGAATTATACCGCCAAATCATCCGCGACTGCGTATTGTGACCGATTAGAACCTTTTCCACGAACGGTTAAATATCATACACTGATGGTAAAACCATGTCCAATCGGAGGTCGGGAATGAAGGCCGTTCTCATCGCGACACTGATGTTCGTGATATGCCTAACGTTCGCGTCCCCCGGACTCTCCACCGACATTGATGCACATCCCGACAGGATCGTGATCGTCGGTGCCCCCATGGACGACCACACAGACATCGAACATATGGTTGAGGGATTCGAGAGAATCTATGCCGCCAAGGAATTCTACGAATCCGAGGGATCCGAGGTCTGGATCGAGGACCCCGCATACGGGATCAAGGACCATATCCTCGGAAAACTCGCATCGGACCTCAAAGACGTCATCGGAAGATGTGCGTTCATACACGGCCACGAGCCGGGGATCAAGGAGGTCGCTCCGGATGACAACACCTTTGTGGACATCGGATTCTTTTCCAAGGCGATAGTCCTCGTTACGGAGATCGATGAAAACATAGGGAAGACCATGGAGAACATCCGTGGATCGGTGATATCCATCTACATGCATGCAGAGGATACCGCCATGATAAACATCTCACCCGTTGGTGGAGAAAGGAAGGACAGCGGACAAGAAGAGGATGAGGCCTCAGACGATCCGGAAATCGAGGAGGAGGATGACGATGACAACACCATCATGATCCAAAGATCCACGATTTCCACCCATTTGATAGACTCTGCCGTGCCCTCTGCCCCATCCACAGCCGTTGCCTTACATGGGACGATATTCTGAACAGGGCCAGCGGGCACCCGTTCCGATCACCATATCATGAGCGTGTCGACCCGCGGTACCGGGATGCACAGATAACATGACAGCTGACAGCATATCGGATGCATCGGGCATCCACGGACGGACCATGACAGGTTTCATAAACAAGACCGTCGAATCGTCCGAACATACGGGGTGGGAAGACCCGTCCGGAGAAAGAACATGAACAAAGGAACGAGGACAGCGGCGATAATAGCAATCGTTGTGATCCTGGCCGCATCGGCGACGGCGTTGATCGTCACATCGGATGAGGACAGGTCCTGGTGGGAACCCACCGGCGAGACGTATTCCATAGAATATGTCCTGGACGGAGGTACCGCCGAAGATAATCCGACCGAGTACACCGCCGGTGAACCTGTGGATATAAGATCACCGGTGAAGGAGGACTATGTGTTCGCTGGATGGTATCTGGACCCGGAACACCAGGTCTACTTCGAGGGCATCACACCCGAGACCACCGGCGACCTGACCCTGTACGCGGCATGGGACACCAATCTGGAGGGACACGGATTCACCCTGAAGGTGGAGGGACAGGTCAACGACGGCGTGTTCAACAGCTACACCATCCAGGGAGAGGTATCGTACAGGTACCTCTACTACGACGAGGAGAACGGCAGGTACTACATGAACCTCGCCCGCGACCTACAATACAACTACAGATACACATCCTACTCCACCAACGACGAGAAGAACTACTGGAACGACGAATCGTCCAGTGATTACGAGGTGACGCAGGAGGACAACCAGACCATATCCACGGTCAACGGCATGAAGGACTGCGAGGTCTATGTGCTCACCTACAAGGACGGCTCCGTAGAGAAACAGTGGATCGGAGACGAATGGATCCCGTACGTCATAGTGTACTCCCAATCCGGATTCTTCTCATCCACCAGCATAACATACACCTTCGTGGAGGAACTGGAGTTCGTTCCGGATGTGAGATGCGATGTCGTGGCCTACGCCGAGGACGGGATCACGGTCACAGGAGGCGGAACCTTCAACCCCGGCGACAAGGTCACACTGACCGCATCCGGGGACGGATTCGTCGGATGGTACGACGAGGACGGAATGCTGGTCTCTGATTCCTCCGAATACAAGCTCACAGTCGGAGGTTCCGACGTCATCCTCTTCGCGATGAACTCGAAGGAGACGGATATCGTCGGCGAGAAGGATGTCCCGCTTACATTGAGTGCGGGAACAGACGTCGAATCAGCGGTCTGGTATGTTCTGGACATATCCGGGGATGTGGTCGCCACATCCGAAACCGTAACCCTGAACCACACCTTCACATCCGCTGGCGAGTACACGATCCTGATGGACGGGACATCGGGTGATTCCGAGGTCCACAGGTTCTGGACAGTGTCCGTGTACGGTGACACGGCACTGACGTACACATGGGTGTACAGCGGGAAGCAGTACACGATAACGCTCTACATCGACTATTCGGACTACAAGTACTACAAGGACCTGACACCCGTCTCCCAGAGATGTCAGGAGACCACCCATGTCAGGGACAAGCAGTTCGTCACATACAACGACAAGTACGTACTGCAGCTCGCATCCAGCTTCAAGAACATGACGTCAGGAATGACCGACCTGCAGAGGATGAACTTCCTCCTGGCGTTCACCCAGTACATCGAGTACCAGTCCGATGACGTGTTCACCGGATACGAGGAGTACTGGAAGTACCCTGTGGAGACGCTGTACGACCAGGGAGGGGACTGCGAGGACACGTCGATCCTGTTCTCCGCCATAGCCGAGGCCATGGGATACAACACCAGTCTGCTGCTGTTCCCAGGACACATGGCGGCGGGAGTGGACCTCGCATACATGAATGGAATGGCAATCTTCTCTGTAGGTGAATATAATTTCTACTA
>JBJEIK010000291.1:0-4527 GCA_051876975.1 Candidatus Methanomethylophilaceae archaeon | reverse complement strand
TACGAGATGAGGAAGACCACATTCGCAAGGGTGGAGATCGAGAGGATCCTCACCGAAGAGATACGGAATGAGATCAGGACATCCGAGGAGAGGTACCTGGCGAAACAGGCCGAGGCCAGGGCGGACATAGACCTGGACAGGGATGCGGTCGACAATGCGGAGAAGGACCTGGAGACGGTCACCGACATGATGAAGGTGGAGGATCCGGCGGAACCCGTTATCGAGGAGAGACGGGTGGATCCGAGGAAAGATGATGATGACCCCTGGTCCTCCTTCCTGTCATCCCTCACGGATGATGAGAGGAGTCATCTCGACTCCATCCTCCGCGGACCTCCGAAGACAGATGTCCGTCTGGACGACTCAATCAACGCAAAGGCGATGGATTCCGTCGGGGACACCGTCATCGAGGATGGGTCCGTCATAGGCGAGTACAGACAGGAACTCGAGGAACGCATCCCGAAGAACGATATTCCGAAGAGGGTCACCGCCACCGATGAGGAGTACAGGAGGTTCGAGACCACCCTCACCGGTCCGGACAGGGAGTACATCATCACCCTGGCATCAGGAAGGCACATCCTCGGCCGCAGACCCTCGAGGAGGATAGAATCCATCAACTGCAAGGCGGTCCTGAACATCGGTTCGGATCTGATAATCAACGGGAGGATAGTCCCGGAACATCTCAAATGGGCGAAGACCCTGAAGGACAGGAACTGATCACATGGCCGACGACAGGAACAAGAGATTCCTCCGGGACATGGAGAGGTTCATCGAGAGGAAGGGCAAGGAATGCGGATACACCGACTGCATATGGGCCGACTACTCCAAGATGAAAAGGGAGGAACAGGAATACTACTTCCACTGGCGCGACTGCCTCCGTCACGGGATACCGCTGGAGGCCGACCGGGGGCACATCGAACTCGTCATGAATGAGCTGGAGGTCATGGACCGCCCGAGGGAGGAGGTCGTGACATCCCTCAGGACACTGCTGAGGATCCCATGGAAATGGGCCCCGAGCATCTACCTCTATCCTGTGGTGAAGCTCGTCTCGATGGGGGAGTCCATCGATGATTTCCAGGACATAAGTCCCACGGCCACGGACATCATCCTATGCGATTCCATAGGGAATCTCCCCGAACCTCTTCCGCCGAAGGTGATCGATGTCGTCACGGGACGTCCGACCGGATCGGGCATGTACGATGACGATTTCAGGAAAGTATATTCCAGAGTCCTCGCACACATCATCGACTCCATCGGGAAGGACAGGTTCCTATCGATCTTCGCCGAAGGAAGGCAGTACATCGATGCGGAACCCTGGTACGGGATCATCAGGGAGGGTCTGATACCCGAAAGGTACCTCGCCCTGGGGTACGTTCCGTTAAGGTACAACGGGACCACGGAATCCTTCTTCCAGGAACTGGAATCGGAATGCAGGGCATACATGGAGAACCACCGCCACGAATCCCACTTCAGGTTCCTGGACATCATCAGGTCCGTGGTCAAAGGGAAGGATGACGAACCTGAAGGCGGGTACATGTCCGTGGACATCGTCGACACCTCGGAGGAGGATGTGCCGGTATGCTTCGCCATGCTGAACCTCATCAACGTCAGGGACATCTACGGGATGAAGTCGCTTCTCGATCGCAAACAGGGTGTGGGAAGGCCGTGCCAGTACGTCCCATCCATAGTCAACGGGAAACTCGGAGGGAGGAACGACCAGGCCGACTACTACAGATATTGGATCGGATGCCTCGAGAGGGGGATGTGCATCCCCACCGACACCGGATACGTGTGGTCGTTCCTGGAGGACATGTACAACCACGGAGAGTACGACGATGTCATCGAGATGTTCGGGAGGATCGCATCGAACTACCCCAACTGCACCGAGGTCGTCGACCGCATCCTGGGTGAGTACATGGCCGACTGGGAGGAACGTCCCATGGTCATGGACGGGGAGACGGGCGACCTATGCTCATGCATGGTCCTGGACAGGGTGGTACGCGGTGAAGGGGGAACCGCCACCGCATCGGGACTCGTACGTTTCGTCGACATGGACTGGAACGAGGCCCTCGAGATCGATGACAGGACCGCCGACCTCTTCTGCCGCTGCCTCCGCAACATCTGGATCAGATGTCTGGATAGGAACATGGATCCCGATGATCAGATAGGTTTGGGAGAGATATGGTTCAGGGGACACACCATCTCGGGCGGTTCCTCATGGATCGATGACGGACCGCCGATGAACATATTCAACTGGGGTTCCGAGGGCCCGGAGAGGTTCATGGAGGAGGTCCTCGGATGCATCATGGACCTCACCCGTCTCGGATACGTTGCATCCCATCCCGAACTGAAGCTGTATCCGGGGGATAGCGAGGACCTTGAGAACGACGTCCGCGCGTTCCTCAGGATGGGCCGCTTCCCGCAGGACGGGACCATGGATGACAGGACGTTCAGGGCGCGGTTGAAGGAACTGTCCAACGAGAACGGAACCCCCTCATCCTACATACCCAGCATGGTCCGCAGACCGGACTACGACAGCCTGTCGCCGGAACAGCTCCAATACTATCTGCACTGGCGCGCCGGGATCAGGAACGGTGACGCCCCGAAAGGTGACAGGGGATACGCATGGCTCCTCCTCTGCGAGACCGCATGCGCCGACGTGTCCTGGGAGTACGTGGACAACATACTCCGCAACCTGAGGAGGAACATGCCCGAACTGACCAATGCCACGGACATGTTCTCAATGGACTGGTGCCTCTCGCACAACCGGGACCTGCGCTCGATACCGAAGAATACGTTCACTTTCGCGAACATCCGTGACATCCTGGCCCATCCGGTCGGGAAACCGGACATACACTCCCTGGAGAGGATGCTGAACCAGTTCTGCATCCATGAGACGGATGAAGAGAGCGTGGAGCACTTCTCGGCAGACCTGTCGAGGATGGATGATGCCATCTACAGGATGACAGGACTCAGCATCCCCGAGCTGTTCTTCAGCGAACCCGACGTGTTCACCCACTCCGTCTACGAGGACTACAGCCACTGCGATAGGACAGCGTACAAGATAATCCGCGACACCAGATGTGAGGATCTCGGAGAGTTCATAAGATGGGTCTGGTCCGGGAACATCGAAGGCGACTGCCCCATACCTCAGATCCCCAAGGGATTCCGGGAGCATCTGGACCGCATACCCGAACCCTGGACGGGACCCCGCAAAGGTACTGCTCAGAAGTTCCGTGCCGACGACCCCAACGTCATGATCCCGATCATGCACCGGATCCTCAAACAGGTGAATCCGTACAGCCTGCAGAGGCACAGGATACCGTCATGGGACATCCATCCGACCCCCTGCTGCTATGTGGAGAACGACATCGACCATCCCTCTGCGGATTCCATGTCCGAGGATGCGGTGAGATACTATGTCTACTGGAGATCGAACATCCTGAAGGAAAGGTTCGGAGAGACAGACACGGGATACATGAACATGCTCCTGGCGGATCTGGCGGACATCCTCAATGAGGACGGCGTCCTCGAGACGCTGATCTCCCTTCAGAAGGCATACGGGAAGCAGGACCGGGACGGTACCATCAGGTGGATGGCCGTCCAGTTCGCAAGGGTTTACGACATCGAGAGGATCGATGAATTCGGATACGACCGCAGTGATGACCCATGGATCGTCCTTGACAGGATATCCAGAGGGAAAAAGGAGAAGCTCTCCGCGAAAGGGGTACACGAGCTCATCCTCGGCTACATGGATCTGGAAATGATCGGCCCGGCCCAGGTCCGCGCAGTGAACGAAGTTCTTTGGAAGTGTTCGGAGAAGACCGGGTCCAAGGTGACTCCCTTCAGAAAAGCCATGGGGCTGGAATCCAGAGACATCAGCTCCTTCAACCCCAGGCTGATGGGTGTGTACGGAGTGTCGTGGATCGTCAACAGGAAGCTCGCGTTCCATGTCCGCGGAAGTCCGCTGGCAGGCGAGATCACCGGCCTCATCAAATACTCCCTGAAGATGGAGGGGAAGATAGCCAAGGGTCCGTCGAAACCGACGGTCGGACCATTGGACTCCGGCGAGGTCAAGTCCATCGTGGACCAGGCCCTCGGATCCGTGAAAAAGGATGCCGCATCGCCTGAATTACAACCCATCGAACTCGACAGAGAGGCGGTGGAATCCGCCCAGGGGGACCTGGACGAGGTCACCAAACTGATGAGGATCGAGGAAGAGGAACCGGTGATCGAGGAGAAGGTGATCGAAACACCCGGGAAGACCGTCGACGGCGATCCCTGGGAGGCGTTCTCGTCATCACTCTCCGATGTGGAGAGGGACCACGTCACGAGGATGCTGTCCGGACCCCATACGGAAGATATCCGTCTGGAGGATTCGATCAACGCCAAGGCCATGTGCCTGACGGGTGACACGGTGATAGAGGATGGAACCATCATCGAGGACTACAGGCAGGAGCTGGAGAGATGCATCCTTGGAAAGGAGATATCACCGTCTCTGACGGATTTCGATATCAACGGATTCCTGCT
>JBJEIK010000290.1:0-4576 GCA_051876975.1 Candidatus Methanomethylophilaceae archaeon | reverse complement strand
ATTTGCGGCCCATCTTCTTGACCCTCTTCATGTAGATGTTGTAGAAGAAGCGGACGACGGAGTTCTTGGGTTTGGAGAGCTCGGCGACGATGACCTTCCCTCCGGGTGCGAGGACCCTGTGCATCTCGGTGACAGCACCGAGGATGTCCGTGACGTTCCTGAGCATGTATCCGGAGGTGACGAGGTCGAACGTGTCGTCATCATAGGGGAGTTTCAGTGCATCGCCCTGCTTCCATTCGATCTTCACGGGAAGGTCCAGTTCGGCCTCCTTCTTCTCGGCGAGTTCGAGCATGGCGGGTGTGAGGTCCAGTCCGATGACGGTGGATCCAGCACCTGCGGTCCTGGCGACATGGAAGGCGATCTCCCCGGTTCCGGTTCCGACATCGAGGCATTTCTTACCTTTGATATCCCCTGCCTTCTTCATCATGAACTTGTGCCATCCCTGGACCATACCCATGGACATGATCTCGTTCATCTCGTCGTAGCATTCGGCGATCTCGGTGAAGACATCCTTGATGTACTCCTCCTTCCCTTCGAACTGCGTTCCCTTCTTGAGCTCTTCCTCTGCCATCTCAAATCACCATAGGTAGGACAATAGTCTGGATAACGAAACCGACCGTCAGCAGGACGCCGAAATGCCAGTTCAGTTTGAAGCACAGCGGCACCAGCATGAATCCCGCGTGGGCATCCGTCCGGGTCTGTCTGCTGTTAACGTACAGTTTGTGGAAATCATACAGGGTGATGAATGCGAGGGCACATCCCACGGGAGCGATCCCCGCGATGATGAGGGCCAGGAGTATCGGGAATGCGATAGCGTTCTCGGCGATGTAGAGCCTCATCCCGTTGGAGTAGGACATGTGTCCGCACAGGGTCCCGACCCCTGCCTTCTTATCCTCCTCGTAGTCGCGCATCTCGTTGCCGCAGAGAACGGCGGTGATCATGAACGCGTTGGGGAGGGACAATAGCAGGACATCCAGGGAATGCTGTCCGGTCAGGACGTAGTACGTTCCCATGGGCATCAGCAGTCCCATCATGAGGAACACGACGAACTGTCCGGTCCCGTGGTACTTGAAGGACAGGCCGATGGTGTACATCCCCGCGCCGATGATCCCGAGTATCCCGTAGATCAGTATTCCCCATCCCAGTTTCCAGATGAACACCAGTCCTATCAGACAGGTCACCAGTATGCATGCGGCCCCCATCAGGAACACATGTTTGGGTTTGAGGACACCCGTCACCAACTCAGGGGATCTTGTTTCGTTCTCAACGGTGTCGGTCCCTTTGGAGTAGTCGCCGTATGTGTTCAGGAGGTTGGCTGCCGATTGGAGCAGGCATCCTCCTATCATCACGAGTATGAACATCAGGATGTCGAAGCTCCCGTCACGGTATGCGATCGCGCCTCCGATGAGGACCGGTACCACGGCGCCGTGGAGGGTCCATGGTCTGAACGCATTCCACCATCCCGCCTTGACGGGTTTCACTCCTGACATGGGTCTGCGGATGGTTATCCTCTTAATAAGAGGTGCGCACGCGTGTGCGCGGATAACCGTGTTCAATCTTCGTTCTCGTCCAGGATGACCTCGTTGCTGTGGGCCTTCTTCCCAAGGGATTTGGACAGGAGTCCAAGCTCCATCCAGGCGGCATCGAAGACCCCAATCGGTACGAGGCAGGGCACGGACAGGGTCTCCCTGCACACGGGATCCACGACCTTGCTTCCGGAGAAGCTGGTCACATCTTCCATGTCGATCTCCGTCAGGCGTCTCGCATATTCCTGAACGTTCGGGCAGTCCGAAACGATCTTCACATCCATGTTGCCGTCATCCCTCATGGATACGGTGATGTGGTGCGTCTTGCTGCAGGTGTTCATCTTCACGGTGACTTTTGAGGTCATGTTATCTGATACCCTATACCTCTATTGGTATTTTATTAATATGGATGTAACTTGAACAAAATTTAAATATTAAATTTTTAAAAAATAGGATTTTACTAGATAATAACAGGAAATATCAAAGAATAATTAACTTGACAAATTGTTTAAAAGAGGTTAAATGGATTCTTTTAATCATTCTTTTAAATACTTCTTACTTAAATTTTGGTTATAAATCAGAAAATACTATGGATACATTATCCAACCATTTGCTTGTATTAAATAGTCGACACGTAAATCCATTTTACAGGCTTGAAAGGGCCGAAAGGAGGAATAGTATGAGCAAGGAAGCGATTCTTGAAGAACTCGCACAGGCAGTGGTGAACTGCAAGGCAGACCTCTCCAAGGCAGCCGCCGAGAAGGCACTCGCCGAGGGGATCAATCCTGTCGAGGCCATCAACGAGGGACTCGTCAAGGGAATGTCCGTGATCGGAGACAAGTACGCTGCACACCAGGTTTATCTCCCACAGGTACTGGTTGCCGCCCACTCCATGTACGCCGGTCTCGACATCCTTCTGCCCGCCATCCCCAAGGAGGCACTGGCAGATGCGAAGAAGGCAGCGACCGTCGTCGTCGAGGGAGATGTCCATGACATCGGAAAGAACATCGTCAAGACGATGCTGACCGCAGGCGGATACATCGTCAACGACCTCGGAAAGGACGTCGCACCATCGATCATCGCCTCCACCGTCAAGGATGAGGGAATCGACATCCTCTGTATGTCCACCCTCATGACTCCCACGATGGACAACATGAAGGCGACCATCGAGTGTCTCAAGGAGGACGGAACCCGCCCCAGCGTCACCATCACCATCGGTGGACCGCCCACATCCCCCTCGTTCGCGGAGGAGATCGGTGCCGATCACAGGGACAACAACGCGCAGGACTGCGTCAACTGGCTGAAGGGATGATCGATATGGTCGCACCCATGACACCCTATGAGAGAGCGATCGCGGCCATCCAGAACGAGCCCATCGATGAGCTCACCGCGTCTCCCCTCGCACTCGCACTGTGCAGGAGGCTCATGCCCGAGAAGGTCACATACAGGGAGTGGGCGACCAACCCCACACTCTGCGCAGAGTCCTTCGTCAAGGGAGTGGAGCACTGGAAGCTTCCCTACACCGTCACTCTGATCGACCTGTCCATCACCGCATCCATGCTCGGAGCCCACGTCAGGATGGACACGGAGAACACCCCCTTCGTGGACGACCACATCATCCACAGCATGGAGGACTACGAGAAGATCCAGTGCCCCGACATCACCAAGGGACGTACCGGCAACCTGATCGAGATGAACAGGGAACTGGCCCCCAAGATCAAGGGCAAGTCCTTCAACATCGCATTCCTCGAGGGACCCCTCCTCACACTGACACAGGCAGGTGGAGCCGAGAGGGTCTTCATGGATATGTTCACGGATCCCGCACCCGTCCACAAGGCACTGGAGCAGACCACACAGCTCTGTCTCAACACATGCGAGAAGATCGCCGAGACCGGAGCCGAGGGATTCTGCTGGGACTACCTCTGGGGTAACTACTCCTGTCTGGGAGACCCCGAGTATGCGGAGTTCGAGGGTGACAAGTATGCGAAGAAGTGTAACGAGAAGACCCGCGAGCTCGGAATGGGACTCGGAATCCACAACTGTGCCGACCTGCCCCATCTGGACACCCAGGTCAAGCAGTTCGGTGTGGACATGTACTCCATGGCCTACTACCCCCTGATCCCCGGAAGCCCCACTGCCACCGAGGTCATCGAGGGAGGATACGCCGACAAGTGCCTCATGATGGGTAACATCGACCCCCAGATGTTCGTCAGGAGCACCGTCGAGCAGATCACGGAGACCACGAAGAACCTCTGTCAGGAGGTCAAGACCGCACTCTGCAAGCGCGGACTCAATGGAAGATACTGCATCTCGTCCGGATGCGAGGTGCCTCCCGACCTCGAGACCAAGCTCGAGAACGTCACAGCCGTCATGGATGCGACGCACAAGTACGGAGCCTTCTGAGAGGACGGGCTTCCACCCCAAACCCCTTACCCCGTTTCCACGGGGTCCGGATAAACCGAATAGGAGAGTCATCTGATGGCAAGTACGTATTTCGAGGCCATGAGGGCCCATGGGTTCTCATACAACACTACCGCGGCTGTTAGGAAGCTGCAGTGTCCAAGGTGCGGATTCGAGTTCTCGCTCGTGTATGCGAGGACGTTCGCATGTCAGGGATGCTCTGAGGCAGCAAGGGGTTGCCCCAAGGTCAGGTGCAACAAGTGCGATCTGGAGTTCCCGTTGCAGCAGTCCAACGATGTTCACAACGCGATACAGGAGAGGACCTTGGCCGATCATATGAACAATATCATCGTCCAGAGGAACAACGACCTCGGAATCGTGTCGAACAACAGGTGATTCCCGTACCTTCGTCAGTCGACATCTCCTCATCAGGGAGGGCGGTTTTCGGGTCCGTCCTCCCACACCTTCCAAACGGATCCTGTGGGTCCATATTATGTTCTAGCAGGGGCTTCATGCCTCAAGGAGTTTCTTATCATGCCTATAGGATTGGGATTGGACACAGGCGGTACGTACACCGACGCCGTCCTCATGGAAAGGTCTGATGGAAGTGTTCTTTGCAAGGCTAAATCCTTGACTACCCGCGAGGATCT
>JBJEIK010000289.1:0-4640 GCA_051876975.1 Candidatus Methanomethylophilaceae archaeon | reverse complement strand
AGGATGATATGGAGAAGAATGGCGCCGAGAGAGAGATTCGAACTCCCGAGGACAGGGTCCAGCGGTTTTCGAGACCGCCGCCATACCGGGCTTGGCTATCTCGGCTTGAACACCCCGATGATTGGGTGATATAAAAAGGATAGCTATTCCGGACATGTTCTCACGGCCGTTGGATCCGGTTCCTGCAAAAGAATAAACCCATCATAGGATATGATGACGCGATACGAAATGTCCGATGTTGTATCTGAGGTAAAGAGGGCGAAGGAGGCATCCATCCCCCTCTCCGTTCTTTCGACGGATGTTAAGGACAGGGCCCTTGAGGCCATGGCAACGGTGTTGGATTCCAACCGCACCGTCATCCTGGAGGCCAATGCCAGGGATCTGGAGGCTGCCAAATCCATGCTCGATTCCGGGGAGATCTCCGGATCCATGTACAAGAGGCTCAAGTTGGATGATTCCAAGATCGATGGTATGATCGCCGGGATACGCGATGTCATCGGTCTGCCCGATCCCGTCGGGGAGCAGATGTCGGCCTTGGAGTTGGATGACGGTCTCGTCCTGTATCAGATCAGGTGTCCCATCGGCATGCTCGGTGTGATCTTCGAATCACGTCCGGACGTCGTTCCCCAGATAATGTCCCTGTGTCTGAAGTCCGGGAACTCCGTCGCCTTCAAGGGAGGTCGCGAGGCATCGAACTCCATACGTGTGCTCTTCGACCTTCTCAGGGATGCGGCATCGGTCTCCGGTGTTCCGGGGGACGCATTCGTCTTGATGGAGTCCAGATCGGACATAGATGCCATCCTCGGACTCCATGAGTACATCGATCTTCTGATCCCCCGTGGTTCCAACCAGTTCGTCCAGTACATACAGTCCCACACCATGATCCCCGTTCTCGGACATGCCGCGGGGATATGCCACATCTATGTGGATCCCAAGGCGGATCTGGATCAGGCCTCCAAGGTCGTTCTCGATTCCAAGATCCAGTATCCCGCCGTCTGCAACGCCACGGAGACCCTGTTGGTCGATTCAGCGGTCGCCGATTCATTCCTTCCGAAGATGGTCTCCATGTTCAGGGAGAACAACGTGCAGGTCAGAGGGGACGAGAGGGTGAGGGCCATAGTCGAATGCGATGCGGCCACCGATGAGGACTGGGACACGGAGTACGGTGATCTGATAATCTCCGTGAAGGTCGTGGATTCCATGGAGGAGGCCATATCCTTCATCAACACCCACGGTTCCCACCATACGGATGCCATAATGACCACAGACATGAACAGAGCTTCCGTCTTCGTCAGAATGGTGGATTCCGCTGATGTGTTCGTGAATGCCTCCACCCGCTTCGCCGACGGATTCAGATTCGGCAAGGGTGCGGAGGTCGGTATCAGCACGAACAAGATCCATTCCCGCGGACCGGTCGGCATGGAAGGTCTGATGATCTACAAGTATGTCCTTGTGGGCGACGGACAGGTCGTCAAGGACTATGTCGGACCCGGATGCAGGAAGTTCACCCATGTTCCGTCCGATGTGGAGTATCCTTTCAAAGGGTGATGGCATGGACAGGAGGCAGTGTCTCGGGGATGTCGACCGCGTGGTCATCAAGATCGGTTCATCCTCCATCATGCGCAACGGTTCACGTGTATCCCGTGATTTCATGGATTCCGTGGCTGAGCAGGTCAAGCGTCTAAAGGACCTGGGGAAGGAGGTGCTCATCGTATCCTCGGGAGCCATTCCACTCGGACTCAAGAGTATGGGCGTGGTCCCTAAGCCGCATGAGATGCCGATACGTCAGGCCGCAGCCTCCGTGGGTCAGGGCATACTCATGAGGGAGTGGGGAGACTGCTTCCAGAGATACGGTATGCTCGTGGGACAGATCCTGCTGACCATGGACACCTACTCCGACAGGGAGAGTGCCCTGAACCTCCACAACACCGTGGATTCCCTCCTGTCACATGGCGTGGTGCCCATCTTCAACGAGAACGATGCCATACGCACACAGGAGATTAGGTTCGGTGACAACGACACGCTTTCCGCGATCGTCGCCAGCAGGACCGATTCCGATCTTCTCGTGATCCTCTCCGATATCGAGGGCCTCTACGACAGCAATCCAAAGACCAATCCGGATGCGAAGCTGATCCCGGTGGTCACCGATGTCGATTCCGTGATGGGTGTCGCCGGTGATGCGGGTTCCAGTATGGGTACCGGTGGTATGAAGACCAAGCTCAGTGCGGCCAAGGTCTGTCGCGATTCCGGTTGCAACATGATCATAGCCCTAAGTGGTGCCGAGGACATCATATACAGGGCGGTTACCGGTGAGGATGTCGGTACGATATTCGTCACGGGAACCGAGATATCCAAGAAGCGCAGGTGGATCAAGTCCGCCCACCCATCGGGAACGGTCACGATCGATGCCGGTGCGGAGAGGGCGGTCCTCAACCACAAGTCCCTGCTTCCGATAGGGATCAGGGAGGTGGATGGATTGTTCGACAAGGGTGATGTGGTGGACATCGTCTGCGATGGCAGGATCGTTGCCAAGGGGATCGTGAGCTACAGTTCCCAGGACCTGAAATCGATCGCCGGGAAGCACAGTTCAGACATCGAGGGTATCCTTGGTTACAGGGTTCATGATGATGCCATAATCTCGGAGAACATAGCCGTTCTCTGATCTTTCCCTCTTTTCAATCACCCGGCTCCGACTCTGATATCATGGGGTCAGAGACGGGTGATTCGGTATAAAATCAAGGAAAGGGTTTTGGAAGAGGTTTCTTCTGATTATCAGTACTTGTCGACCTTCTTTCCGGCCTTGAGCTCCCCTCTCTTCTCGATGAAGTAGTAGAGGATCCAGACACAGACGAAACCGATCACCATCGGGATGAAGATGATCTGTTTGTCCCCGGAATAGTAGTAGTATCCTGTGATGAGACCGACGATGATTGAGACCACGATCATGACGTTGATCGCTGTGGTGCAGCTCTCGACTGTTGCCATGTTCAGTCCTCCCACTCTGTGACTCCGGAGGGGTCGCTCAGGCAGCTCTTGTGGAACACGGGTTCCTCTACACCTGCCTTCTTCTGCTTCCTGTAGTCGGCGTACGCCTCGAAGACCTGTCTGCTCAGGAGCACGACGAGGATCATGTTGACGGATGCCATCAGTGCCATGAACGTGTCACTCACACTGTCCACGGTGGTGGCGGTGGAGACGGTTCCGGCGATGAATGCGACGATGATGACGAGTGCCTTGACAGCCATGATGACGCTCTTCTTGTCCTTGATGAATCTGGCGTTGGACTCGCTCATGGTGTAGTATCCGATGAGACTGGTGAACGCGAAGACGAACAGGAAGATGGCGATGATGTAGTTGGCAACGGATCCGAACGCGGTGCTGGAGATGACTCCCTGGACCAGGTTGGCTCCGTCTCCGGTAACGGCACCGAGGGCCAGGATCTGGTCGAAGGTTCCGTAGGACAGGACGACGAGTGCGGTGAAGGTACAGACGATCAGGGTGTCCACGAGGACTCCGAAGGACTGGATCATTCCCTGCTTGACGGGGTGCTTGACATCCGCGGTTGCGGCGATGTTGGCAACCGATCCCAGACCCGCCTCGTTGGAGAACACTCCCCTCTTGAGTCCGGTGATCAGGATGCTTCCGAGGGCTCCTCCGAGCATGGAGGGGGCCGTGAATGCGTACTCGAAGATCATCTTGATTGCGTTGACGACTCCGTCGATGTTGAGGGCGATGGCGATGACTGCGAAGATGATCCACAGGAGTGCCATAACAGGGACGACTGTGGAGGAGAATTTCGCGACGGACTTGAGTCCCTTGAAGATCAGGATGGCTGCGACGATTGCGATGATAGCAGCGAAGACATAATTGTTGTACTCGAAGGAGAATGCTCCGCAGAGTGCCTTGGATGCGTTACAGGACTGGACTGCGACGAATCCGATTCCGAATGTGATGACGAGGAGGATGGCCGTGATGATTCCGACTTTCCTGCTCTTGAGTCCCTTGGTTGCGTAGTATGCGGGACCTCCATAGAAGTGTCCGTCCTCTTTCTTCTCCTTGTAGATCTGAGCGAGTGTGGACTCCATGAAACTGCTTGCGGATCCGATGATGGCGAAGATCCACATCCAGAAGACCGCTCCGGGTCCTCCGGTCAGGATGGCTGTTGCGACTCCTGCGATGTTTCCGACACCGATACGGGCACCCATACCGATACAGAACGCCTCGAAGGAGGAGACTTTGGAGTTCTTCTTTCCCTCGGAGACGCCCGAGACGGAGAGTTTGGCTGTTTCCTTTATCTTAGTAATCTGCAGACCTTTCAGTTTGAAGGTGAACAGGATTCCAAGGCCGATCAGGAAGACGAAGGCCATACCCCAAAGGTAGGAGTTGCATGTTCCTACAACACTGTTCAACGATTCGATGATAGTCATTTGTATCCTTTCCAGGAATATTCCGCTTCAAACTTCTAAAGAATCCGCGGATGTTGCGGGCTATGTTACGCTCTGGATAGTATATAGGTGTTATCCGTTGTGAACGAAAAAAGTATAGAAAATAATAAATATAAGTTGTATTCGCCAAGACGTACGTCTATAAAGTATCTACGTGGTTCGTACAAACTCTTCGAAAGGAGTAGATAATGGAGA
>JBJEIK010000288.1:0-4641 GCA_051876975.1 Candidatus Methanomethylophilaceae archaeon | reverse complement strand
TATTCTCAGATGGGTGCTGGAGCGTATCGATGTCAGCCGGGTCTTGGATATGTCCCAGGTTCTGGTCGGCGGTTCCACGGACATGACCTTGTCAAGTCGCATATCTCTGAAGAACATGGCCATTCCCGAAGGCTGGCATATTTTCTATGTGTTGGTCGAGATGGGCTATCTGAAGGCCGTTCACAAGGAGGGCAAGGTGTATTCCCTTTCGGTTCCCAACAGGGAGGTGATGGGGGACATTGAGGAGGAGGTGACGGAGGTCATCGGCCTGAGCCATGAGGTCATCGACAATTTGGTCAACTCGCTCACATCCATGGACGACATGACCATGATGGATTGTCTGGACATCCTTCTGAACGATCAGAGTTTCTTCAACCTGACCGATGAGAGATACTATGCCACAGTTCTGATGATCGCATTGAGACCCCTTATTGGGAGATATCATATCTCCTCCGAATTCGAGAACGGAAATGGCAGGGTAGATGTGCTCATATTTCCCAAGATCAGGGGTCTGGAGCCGATCATCATCGAGATCAAGCGCGTGGATGACATAGATGAGATGGAGTCTGCCATGGGTCATGCCTTCGATCAGATCCATAAGAGGAAGTACTATCAGGGAATCCGCGGGGACGCGATACTGGTCGGCATGGTGTTCTGTGGGAAAAGCGCCCTTGTGAGATCCAACAGGGTCCATGTAGGTAGGTGCGATTCCGTGGAACCATGCGTTGATTCGTGACATTCCTTCTCGTTCGGTCAATCACTGACGGATTAAGTAGGTCCTTTTCTACCAGGGTCGAACAGGTTTCATCGGCCTGTGACCCTTCATTTCTGATTTCAAATACCAATATTTTATATGAATGCCAATTTATTAATGTATTTGATATTGGATAGCCATGAATACATGGCATCCTCCGGTTGGTTCAAGGGATGATCGAATGGTGTCGAAGTCAATTACAACCTCTGTCAGTGAGTTTCAGATAATCCGTGAAGAGAATATGTATTACGTAGACAAGAGTCTCCTGATCAAGGATCTTCTGTCTAGAGATGACAGAGGTTCATACATGTTCCTTAGGCCCCGTCGCTTCGGCAAGAGCATGAACCTCTCTATGTTGGATGCTTTCTTCAACTTCAAGTACAAGGGAAACAATTGGTTTGACGGCCTGGCCATTTCGGATTACAGGGAGTATGACGAGTTCAGGAATGTTTTTCCCGTCATAAGGTTGGATCTAAAGGGAATAAGGGTGAGGACCTGGGAAGGCTTCCTATGCAGTATGGGTAGTGTAATACGTGATGCATACCTTAACTATGGTGATCTGATGGGTGAGAATGTGTCGAAGTATTCTCAGGATTTCTACCAGAGGATCTGCAACAGGGACTATGACGGAGGGTTCCTTGAATACTCATTGAAAGCCCTTGCATCCATGTTGAGAGAAAGGTATGGGCGCAGGGTGATCGTTCTCATAGACGAGTATGACAGCCCCCTGACACATTCGCTTGGGATGAGCACGAATAAGCGGATATGTGAGTTCCTGAGATGTATCTATTCGGGATTGTTGAAGGGGAACAGGGATGTGCAGTTGGCCTATGTTACGGGGATATCGAGCATCATCTTCCGCGATTTCTTCTCAGGTTTGAACAATACGCAGTCAACAACGTTTTCTCTACCATGTCCTGTGAGAGGTTCGGTTTCACCGAATCCGAGGTCAGAGAAATCTTAGATTATTATGGGGCTTCGGACAAGTTCGGGGAGGTCCGCGAATGGTATTGCGGATACCGTTTCGGTGATGCGGACATGTACAATCCAGTCAGTATCATGAACTACATCCGGCGTGGTTTCGTCCCCTCGGAATACTGGTTCGACACCTGTGATGACAGTGTGGTCAGGTGGATGTCCGAACGTGTCGATGTCCGCAAGGTCCCGGAGATGTCACGGCTACTCATCGGAGGAACAGTCGATCTCACCATCTCCAAGCACATTGACCCATCCCGTATGGTCATGTTCGACGATTGGCGTCCTTTCTTCGAATTGGTCGAGATGGGATATCTCAAGGTCGTTCCCAACGGTAATGGCAGGTACGAGATGTCCATACCGAACGGGGAGATCCTGAGAGGGGGCGGTTATGAGCTGCATAATATCATCGGTCTGAGCGACTATAAGACCGAAGTCCTCGTCGATGCACTCACATCCATGGATGACCGCACCCTGATGTGTTCCCTGTATGCTCTTTTGGACGAACAGCGTCTCTTCGATCCGACCGATGAGAGGCACTATGCCGCGGTTTTGACGATCGCGATCAGATCTCTGAACAGAGAATACCGCATCATCCCCGAACCGGATCGTATCGGACACACTGTTGATGTCTTCCTGTTTCCCAGGACAGACGGTAAGGAATCGATCATCATCGGGATAAAGTGTGTCGATGAGACGGACCAGATGGAATCCGCAATGGAACATGTCTTCGACCGGATCCAAAGGAGTAAGGGTTATCAGGGAATCTGCGGGGATGTCGTGATGACCGGAGTGGTGTTCTGCGGCAAGAACTCCCTTGTGAGATCCAACAGGGTTCATATCGACGGGTGATCCCTGACCAAATCGGTTGAATTTGGATAAAATGGAATGAAGGAATGGCCGGGAATCCCTCCCGACCGTGTTTCAGAAGAAGAAGAACCCGCAGCCCTCGGAAATCGAGATCTTGGCCACGGCCTCCATCCTCTCCACCGGACCGCTGTAGCGGCGGACCATCATCTTGCCCTCGATGGGAAGCGCCTCCTTGAGGACCTCAACCTCCCTGAGGAGTTCTTTAGCATCCTCGGAGGTGAACCTTTTCCCATCCTTCGCGGATTGTGGTACCGATGCAACGATGGGGCAATCGTGCCTTCCGGCGATCTCCGGCAGGAGGCTGTTGTCCGGTCCGAACGCTCCGATGCATCCGCGTCCCTTGTCCCATGACAGGGGGCAGTTGGCGCACATGTCGTTCATCTCGTCGAATGACAGTTCATCCCATCCGGTGAGCCTGTCCTCGGGACCTGCCTTCGACAGCGCCCTCTCCCTATCCGCTTCGGACAGTCCGTCCATGACGATCCATCCGGTGCAGACCTTCTCCGAAAGGGGTTCCAGGAGTTTCCTGTCATCCTCCTTCTTCACCTTGTCCATGTAGACCGCGTCGGTCTCGGCGTTGATCCTGTTGCGTTTGAGGAACGCCTCCCAGTCCCCGACCGCTTCCTTTGCCTTCTCCAGGTCCACGACGGAGTCGTACTCCAATATGTCCTCGAGTCCGGATGTGTCCTCCACGTGGACCTTCACCAGTTTGGCCCTCAGTTCCCTGCAGGGTGCGCTGGGCGCATTCATCTCATCTATCCCGATGTTGTAGCTCATGTCAGTTGAACCTCCCTTTCACTCTGATGCCGTCGGAGGATGGCTTGTCGTCCTTTTTCCCTTTCTTTTTCTTTCCCTTATCGACGGGTTCGTCCCCGCCGTTGAGGTACGCGGACCTGTTGTCCCTGTAATCACCGTATACGATCAGTAGCTTCAGCAGCCTCAGTGCGACCATCAGGTACATGAATCCGTAGATGACGACGTCCACCCTCTGCCAGCCGCTGTCATCCTCCATCGCGAAGATCCCGGTGAGGTCTCCGAAGTTGAGAACGTACAGCACCCAACCGATCCTCAGCAGACTGTGGATGATGGATGATGCCAGCCATCCTCTGCTCCCGATGCCGAAGTATCCCACGAAGAGGGACACAATCATTATGGGGACTCCTCCCAGGACCCATCTGTCCAGGAGTTCGGAGATGCCGTCGAGCTCGATGCCCTCCGGCAACAGGGGGTAGACGTACCATTGGATGAGGTATGGGACGACGATGTATCCGATGAACGAGACGATCATCGTACCGACGCCGCGGGCGATGCTGTCCCTGCGCCTCCTCTCGTCCTCCTCCATCTTCTTTTCCATCTTCTTCTCCTTGCTCATGGGGTCGCCTCCATCGCCTTGATCGCGGAGATGAACGATGATGACATGCGTTCATCCATGGTGTATCCTTCACCGTCCAGGTCTATCGTGAGACATCCGTCCTTCAAAGCCTTCTCCAAGGTCTCGGATATACTTCCCTCGCAGGACATGGTCATGACGTTCACTTCGGAATATGTGCATGAGATGGCCACATCGCCTATCTTCGCCGTTCCGGTCCAGGTCACGGGGCAGTCCGTGACGAACAGGGATGTCATCCCCCCGTCCTGGAACATGCTGTATGTGCATCCCTCGGATATCGGGTCCTTGTTCCCCATGTCTATGTCGATGGTGGCCATGCTCTCGTATTCGAGGGAGACCACCTGTCCCATGTAGCATCCGTGGGCGGCCGCGATGTTGTACACCACCAGGGGTATGACGCAGATGGCGCTGATCTCACCCGGATTGGGGTTACCGTATCCGTTGGTGAGGATGTCCACCTTCTTGTCCGGACTGATCAGATGCGTCCTGAGTTCCATCTTGGTGACGGTCCCGGCCAATCCAGGCATCTGCACCCCGGTTCCGAACCCCACGATGAGGTCGTTGCGGTATGCGATATGATCCTGAACAACGATCCTCCCGTCCGGATCCCTCACGGTGGCCTTGTCTGCACCGCTTTCCATGATCTTCTGGC